>JALZLF010000067.1 GCA_030858865.1 Actinomycetota bacterium
GGGCTGCTCGCCGCGGGCACCCTCGTCGTCGTCACCAGCGTCGTCGTGCACGGCACCACGGCCGCGCCCGGCGTCGCCCTCTACCGCCGGGTTGCCGGCCGGCGGTAGCGGGCTGCCCCGTCAGTCAGCGCTGATCTGGTGCCGGAAGCGGTCGTGCTTGCTGTGCAGGTCCCACAGGTGCCCGGCCAGCGCATCCGGGTCCTTCTCGTCGTCACCGGCGATGATCTTCCCGCCGATGATGAGCTGCGAGACCTGGATGCCCTCCTCGCCGAGCACCTCGTGCAGCAGCTGGGCGTAGGCGGCCTGCGCGGCGAACCCGACCGATGTGCCGGTGACGTTGCGGCCCGGGGTCACCGCCGACCCGCCGTTGACGAACAATATGGTGCCGCGGTCCTTGCCCAGGAAGCGCATGCCGGGCAGGACCTGGTGCACCGCGGCGACCGGCCCGTAGACCGAGAACTCGACCGGCCCGACCAGGTCGGCCGGCGTGGTCTCCAGCACCGGCCGCATGAAGTCCTTCTGCGGCAGCGGGCTGTACTGCAGCACCTCGATCGGGCCCAGGGTCTCGGTCACCTGCTCCAGCGCCTTGACCAGCGAGGACCTATCTGCTGGGTCGTCAGCACCTGCCAGTGGAGCGGGCGGCGGAGTGTCTGGCAGACTGCTTCGGCGCGAACGTCTCGACCGGCTACCTGTCCGGGCTGCTGCCGGCCGCGGCCCGGCGGCTGGAGGCATTCCTGGCGCTGGTCGGCAAGGAGCTGGCCGGAGCCGGCGTCGTGCACTTCGACGAGACCGGTGGGCGGGTCGCCGCGAAGCTGCGCTGGGTCCACGTCATGTGCACCGGCCGGTGGACGCTGTATCACCTGGACGACCGGCGCGGGAAGACCGCGATGGACGCCGCCGGGGTACTGCCCGGCTTCACCGGGATCGCGGTGCACGACGGGCTGGCCGCCTACCGCCAGTACGACACCGCCGAGCACGCACTGTGCAACGCCCACCACCTGCGCGAGCTGGCCGGGATCGCCCAGCTCACCGGGCAGGACTGGCCGACTGAGCTGGCCGATCTGCTGGTCGAGATCCACATCGCGGTCGAGCTCGCCCGGGCCAGCGGCCAGGCCACGCTGCCGGCCGAGCAACTGGAGGAGTTCGGCCGCCGCTACGACGCGCTGGTCGCCACCGGCAAACAGCCCAACCCGCCACCGCCCCGGACCGGCAAGCGCGGCCGGCGTTGAGCAAAGTGGTGCTCAGCCACCTCAACGAGTATCTGATCCGCTGGGCCATGTGGAAATACAAGAGGATGCGCCGCAGCCCTCGCAAAGCGGCCATGTTCCTGGCCAGGATCACCAGATCCAGGCCAGACCTGTTCGCCCACTGGAGGCTGGCATCCATAAAGGCTGGCGCGACGGGAGCCGGATGAACCGAGAGGTTCACGTCCGGTTCTACGAGGGCCGGGGGGTGAGACTCCCCCCGGCTACTCAACCGGACGGGACTCGCGGGCAGCGGCGCCGCTTCAACGGCAAATGCCCTCTGGCCTGGGACAATGACGATTGCTGAGGTCGTCGAACGTCCAAGCCGGAGGGCATCTGTCGGATGAAAGCCTCGCACAATCTCGCCGCGGTCGCAGTCAACTTCGACGAGGACAATCTCGTCCCCAACGCGGGCCTGGCCGCGCCGGCGCTGTTGGCGCAACGGCTGGGCGTCGCCGAACTGATCGACCGGCGGGTGCGTCTGTCCAAGGACCGACCGGGCGGGGCCAACTCGGGCGCGAAGGCGCTGACGCTGCTGGGGTCGATGCTGGCGGGCGGCGACAGCATCGACGACGTCGACGTGCTGCGCGCCGGCGCGGCGCCCGAGCTGTTTGACGACGTCCGGGCGCCGTCCACGGTGGGGACGTGGCTGCGGGCGTTTCGCTGGTCGGACATCCGTCAGCTCGACGCCGTCGCCCGCGAGACGCTCAAGACGGCCTGGTCGGCGGGGCTGGGACCGGCCGACCTGGCCGCACCGTTGACGATCGATATCGACTCCACGATCTGTCAGACGTACGGCGTGGCCAAGCAGGGCGCCAGGTTCGGGCGCACCAAGGTCCGCGGCTACGAGCCGCTGCTCGCGACGGTGGCGTCCACCGGAGAGGTCGCGCACAGCCGCATGGCCGAGGCCCACGTGGAGGTGCCCGAGCAGGTCGTGCGCGGCGGCAACGCCGGCTCGGCGCGCGGGGCCGCCAGCTTTGTGGCCGAGACCATCAGCCGGGTGCGCGACGCCGGCGCGACCGGCCCGCTGACGGTGCGCGCGGATTCGGCGTTCTACAACAAGAAGATGCTGTGGACCGCCCGCAACTCCGACGTGCGATTCTCCGTGACGGTGCGCAAAGACAAGTGCATTCGCGCCGCGATCGATGCGGTCGGCGACGACGCGTGGACGCCGATCCCGTACTGGCTTGACGGCGGCGCCGACGTCGCCGAAGTCGCCTACACCGCCTTCTCGGGCCGACACAAGATGGACCTGCGGCTGATCGTGCGCCGGGTGCGCCCCACCCCGGGGTCCCAGCTGGCGCTGGACGTGGTGTTCGACTACCACGCGCTGGTCACCGACCGCGACGGCACCACCTTGACGCTGGAGGCCGACCACCGCGCGCACGCCCAGGTCGAACTGGTCACCCGCGACCTCAAAGACGGGCCGCCGGCGCACTTCCCGTCGGGTGAGTTCGCCGCCAACGGCGCCTGGCTGGGCCTGGCCGTGCTGGCGCACAACCTGGGCCGCCAGACGCTGACCGCCGCTGGCCCCCACTTCGACGCCGCGACCGTGGGCACCCTGCGGCGCAAGGTCATCGCGATGCCCGCCCGCCTGGTCACCTCCGGGCGCCGACAACGGCTGCGCGCCCCCAGCAACTGGCCGTGGCGCCGCGCCATCGCCGCCATGCTGGCCCGCTTGCGCGCCATCCCCGCGCCCGGCTGACGCGTCAGCCCGCCGCCCCACATGACCCCATCCCCGACACGCCGGAACCCCGCCCGGCTGCGCAAGCGTGCGCCCAAAGCGAGAACTCCCCCCGCTCACGACCCAATCCCGTGGCACAAACCCCCACCGTCACCACCCGACCGCACCACAGCTCCCAGGGGAAGCTCTTCGGTGCATTCAGGATAAGGCACTGCGCGACGACTATTTCGCGACTATCGTCACGACGTTTCTGCCGACGGTGGGCAGGCGGCCCGATCGGCGCGCACGGGTGACGCAGGACACCAACACCTGGAAGTCCGGCCCAGGCCTGGCATCCTTGCGCCATGCTCACCGTCCGCCGGATCGGCGACGACTGCGTCGACGTGGTTGGCGCAGCGGCAGTGGACGCTTTCGCTGCCGAAGCTCCCGAGGCTCGGGGCGTGCTGTGGATCGACCTGGTCGGCTCTGATCCCAGTCACACCGAGACGCTGTGCCGCCTCGGCGTCAACGACTGGGTGGCCGAAGACATCCTGCAACCCAGCACCCATCCGAAGGCCGAGTCCCACGGCAATCACCTGTTCGTCGTCGTCCACGCGATCGATCTGCAGCTGGTCGACGGCCAGTTCGGGCAGCTGGACACCTGCGAGCTGGACATCGTCGTCGGGCCCGGCTGGCTGCTCACCCACGCTGCCGGAGAGCTCGAGGTCATCGCCTCCACCCGCACCTCGCTGGAGCGCGACCCGCATCTGGGCGCCACCGCCGGGATGCTGGCGCACACCCTGCTCGACCAGCTGGTCGACGCCTACGAGCCGTACATCGACGACTTCGTCCCCCTGGCCATCGACGAGGTCGAGGCCTCGCTGTTCAGCGACCGCCAGCCCGACCCCGCGGCGCGCACCGAGATCTACCTGCGGCGCCGTGACGTGCAGCGGCTGCAACGGGTGGCCGAGCCGCAGGCTCACGCGATGCAGCGCCTGACGACCATGGCCGGCGAGCTCGCGGCGGCCGAGCAGCTGCCCGACTACCGAGCGCTGTTCGCCGACATCGCCGACCGGCTGGCCTACGTGGCGAACCAGACCAGGTCGCTGACCGATCAGCTCGACACGGCCTTCGACCACTACCAGGCGGTGGTGGCCAACAACCAGAACGAGATCACCAAGGTGTTGACGATGGTCTCGGCGGTGCTGCTGCCCATCACGGTCGTCGCCGGGATCTACGGCATGAACTTCGCGTACATGCCGGAGCTGGGTCAGCGCTGGGGATACCCGGCGGTGATGATCCTCAACGTGCTCATCGTGGTGGTCAACCTGGTGCTGTTCCGGCTCAAGGGTTGGATCGGCGGGCGGGGGCGGACCGCTCGGGTGGCGCGGACGCTGCAGGTCGGCGCCGGACGGGTCGTGCGCGCGCCGGCGATGGGCGTTCGGGTCGCCGGTCGCTCGGCGGCACGGCTGGCACCGTGGCGGCTGCTGCGTTAGCCTTGCCGTTGATCGCCGCTGGCCAGCGAGCCTGTTTGCGCGCCGCGGCCGCCCAACTTTCCGACCGATGTGAGGCACCAATGGCCGCCGTGTGCGAGGTCTGCGACAAGCGACCGCATTTCAACTACCAGGTCAGCTTCTCGCACCGGCGCTCCAAGCGGAAGTGGAGCCCCAACGTGCAGCGGATCCGCATCTGGGACAACGGCGGTGTGCGCCGTGCCTCGGTGTGCACCTCGTGCCTCAAGGCCGGCAAGGTGCAGCGCCCTCCCCAGCGCACCGCCTGAGCCGTCTGACCCGACACGATTGAGAGAAGGGTTGGGGTTCAGCTGCGGCGGCGCCAGCCGTGGTCGACCGGCCCGATGCCGCGGCCAAGCCGCAGGCCATGCTCGATCGCGCCGCTGACGTAGTCCTTGGCGGCGCGCACCGCGGCCTCCACGTCCAGGCCGTGCGCCAGATGGGCGGCGATCGCCGAGGCCAGCGTGCAGCCCGTGCCGTGCGTGTCGGTCGCCGGCGAGCGCGGCGCGGTCACCCGCACCTCCCGCCGTCCGTCGAACAGCAGGTCGACGGCCTCGGGACCTTCCAGATGCCCGCCTTTGACCAGCGCCCATCGCGGCCCCAGTGCACGAACCGCCTCGGCGGCGGCCCGCAGGTCGGCGGCTGAGCGGACCTCCACCCCGGTCAGGATCGTGACCTCGCCGAGGTTGGGGGTGACGACGGTGGCCAGCGGCAGGATGCGCTCGGCGAGCGCCTCGACGGCGTCGGGGCGCAGCAGCGCGTGGCCGTGCTTGGAGGCGCACACCGGATCGACCACCAGCGGCACGCCGGGGTGTGCCCGCAGGCAGTCGGCGACGGCCTCGATGATCGCGGTGCTGGACAGCATTCCGGTCTTGATGACGTCGACGCCGATGTCGCCGATGACGGCGTCGATCTGAGCGCGAACGAAGTCCGGCGGCACCTCGTGCACGCCGTGCACGCCGACCGTGTTCTGCGCGGTGAGCGCGGTCAACGCGCTCATCCCGAACACACCGAGCTCCTGGAAGGTCTTGAGGTCCGCCTGGATGCCGGCGCCGCCTCCCGAGTCCGACCCGGCGATCGTCAGCACCCGCGGCAACGTCACGCCGGCTCCTGGCGATAGTGGTCCCACCCTTGGCCGGCAAGGTCGCGGGTGCTGCCGTCGGCCAGCAGCAGGCGGGTGACGACCGGCCCTTCGCCGACCTCGCCGACCACAACACCACCCACCTCGACGGCGACGGCCTCGGCGCGATCCGACGGAACCGCGGCCAGCAGCGCGTAGTCGTCCCCGCCGCCGCAGACGAAGTCCAGCGGGTCGCGGGCCATGGCGATGGCCGCGGCAACCACGCCGTCGGCGGCCGGCAGAGCCTCCGCGTCGACCGTCGCCGAGACCTGCGACGCCGCACAGACGTGGCCGAGGTCAGCCCCAAAGCCGTCGGAGACGTCGATCATCGCCGTGGCACCCAGCTGGGCCAGACGCCGTCCCGCGTCGACGAGCGCCTCGGGCCGTCGGTGCCGTGCCAGCAGCCGTTCCTCGCGCTCGAGGCCTTCGCGGTCAAGCGCCAGCGCGGCCGCCGCGGCGCCTAGTGTCCCGACGACCACCAACCTGTCGCCGGGGTTCGCCCCGGAGCGGCGCACCGCCCCGGCGACGTCGACGTCGCCCAGCACGGTGACCGACAAGGCCAGCGCCTCGGCGGCCACCGTGTCGCCGCCAACCAGACGCAGCCCCCAATGCCTGCAGGCCTCGTCCATCCCCGCATACAGGGCCTCGATGTCGGCGACGGGCACGTCGGACGGCCGGCACAGCCCGACCACCGCCACCGTCGGTGCGGCGCCCATGGCCGCGATGTCGCTGACGTTGACCGCCACGGCCTTCCACCCCACATCGTTCAGCGACGAAAGGTCGCGCCGGAAGTGCACACCCTCGACGAGGACGTCCACGGCGATGCACACGCCTCGGCCACCGACCTCGACGACGGCTGCGTCGTCGCCGTGGCCGACGATCAGTCCCTCGCCGTCGGCGGCGAGGAACGGCGCGAGCCGCCGGATCAGGTCGAACTCCCCCTCGGCCATGGTCGTTGTCCTACCGCTTCGCTACATGAGGACATGTCAGGTGTCCTACCGCTTCGCTACATGAGGACATGCAGCCAGTATCGCGGCCCAGACGCCAACCGTTAGGCTGCCGCGATCCCCGCAACCGAAAGGACCTTTACGGTGGTCTCGGCCTACATCCTGATCCTGACCCAGGTCGGCAAGGCGGCGCAGGTCGCCGCGGCGGTCGCCGACATCGACGGCGTCGAGGCCGCCGAGGACGTCACCGGGCCTTACGACGTGATCGTGCGGGCAAGGGCAAACGACGTCGATGAGCTCGGCCGGCTGGTGGTGGCGCGCATCCAGGCGATCGAGGGGATCGACCGGACCCTGACGTGTCCCGTCGTCCACCTGTAGCGGCGTCCTGGCTCAGGGGGCGTAGCGGGCATCGCTGCGAGCGGCGTCGAACGCCAGGTCAAGCAGCCGTTCGATCAGCGCCGGATACTCCAGCCCTTGGGTCTGCCACACGTAGGGGAACATGGACACCGGCGTGAACCCGGGAATGGTGTTGATCTCGTTGACCAGCACCTGTGCGGTGGCCTCGGCGTAGAAGAAGTCCACGCGGGCCATGCCCCGCGCCCCGATCGCCAGGTAAGCCTCGCGGGCGTAGCGCCGGCACGTCTCGGCGATCTCGTCGGGCAGGTCAGCGGGGCAGCGCAGCACCAGCTCGTCGTCGAGGTACTTGCCCTCGAAGTCGTAGAACTCACGAGTCGTGGTGATCTCACCAGGCGGTGTGACCTCGATGTCGCTGTTGCCGATCACGCCGCATTCGATCTCGCGAACCCCCTCGAGACCGGCCTCGACGATGGCGACCCGGTCGAAACCGAAGGCCTCTTCGACACCGGCGATCAGGTCGTCTCGGGCGGCGCACTTGCGGATGCCGATCGACGAGCCTTGCCGCGCCGGCTTGGTGAACAGCGGATAGGGCAGCGTCGCCTCGATCACGTCGAGCAGCGCCTCGCGATCGGCGTCCCACTGCTGGCGGCGCACCGAGCGGTAGTCCACCTGCGGCAGGCCGCGGGCGGAGAACACGTTCTTCATCTGCCGCTTGTCGATGCCCACCGCCGAGGAGGCCACGTCAGCGCCGACGTAGGGCACGCCGCAGGAGCTGAGCAGGCCCTGGACGGTCCCGTCCTCGCCGTAGGGGCCGTGCAGCACAGGGAAGCAGACGTCCACCGGGCCAAGCTCCTCGCCGTTGAAGCCGTCGACGAAGCGCACCAGCCGCGGGCCCTTGCGCGTCTGCACCAGTCCGACGGTGTCACCACCCTCGGGGACGCTGGGCAGCACGCCGGCAGCGGTGTCGGCGACCCCGTCGACCAGCGTCCAGCGTCCCTCCCGGGTGATGCCGACGGTCGTCACCAGGTAGCGCTCGTCGTCCAGCGCCGCCAGCACGGAACGCGCGGAAAGGCACGAAACCTCGTGCTCGGCGGAGCGGCCACCGAACAGCACGAGGACGCGGATTCGTGTCGTCACCGGCCATCCTCCAGTCCGTAGAACTCGGCTTTCGGGTCGCGGGCCATCAGCGCGCGCACCATGTCCTTGGGGTCCATGCCGTCACGGACCACCTTGACCACGTGCGCCACGATGGGCATCTCCACGCCGCGTTCCTCGGCGATCGTGAGGATGGCTGCCGACGACTTCACGCCCTCGGCCACCATGTTCATCTCAGCGGTGATCGCGTCCAGCGGCCGGCCCTTGCCCAGCTGCTCGCCGACATGGCGGTTGCGCGACTGGCGGCTCATGCAGGTGGCGACGAGGTCACCCATCCCGGCCAGGCCGGAGAAGGTCAGCGGGTTGCCTCCGTGCGCCATGCCCAGGCGGGTCATCTCGGCTAGCCCCCTGGTGATGAGCATGGCCTTGCTGTTGTCGCCAAAGCCCATCCCGTCGCCCATGCCGGCCGCGAGAGCCAAGGCGTTCTTGACGGCGCCGCCCAGCTCAACGCCCACGACGTCGGGGTTGGTGTAGACGCGGAAGTAGGGGGTGTGGCTCATGGCCTGCACCCGGCCCGTGACGGCGCTCTCGGGTCCAGCCGCAACCGTCGCGCCGGGCAGGCGCCGCGCGCATTCCCGAGCCAGGTTGGGTCCGGAGACGACGACGCAGCGCCCGTAGGCCACGTCGAGCACCTCGCGCACCACCTGGCTGGCGCGCTGATGGGTGGACAGCTCGATGCCCTTGATGAGGCTCACATAGATGCCGTCGCGTGGGACGTGGTCGACCCAGGCCGTCAGGCTGGCGCGCAGCACATGCGATGGCATCGCCAGCACCACCACCTCGGCTCCCGCCAGCGCCTCGGAGGCGTCGGCGGTGGCCCGCAGGAACGGATGGAGCTCGGTGTCGCCCAGATAGTCGGGGTTGCGGTGATCGGCGTTGATGACCTTGGCGACCTCGTCGCGCCGCGACCACAGCATCGCGTTCTCGCCTGCGTCGATGCACATCTGGGCGAACGCCGTCCCCCAGGAACCGGCGCCCATGACCGCGACCTTGCCCATCCTCATGCCTTCCTGCCGCTCCACGCCCGGAGTGTAGGCAGCGCGCGTCAAGGCCCCATTACAGTGACCACATGGAGGACGCCGGAGCAGGCAGCGTCATCGCCATCGTGCCGCTCAAGGCGCTGGACTCGGCCAAGGGCCGCCTGGCGACCGTCGTGGATCCGCCGGGACGCCGTCGCATCGTCGACCGGATGCTGCGCCGCGTGCTGTCGGCCTGTGACAACTGTCGGTCGGTGACCGACGTGTTCGTCGTTGCCGGTGACCGGGCGGCCGCCCGGCTCGCCGCAGCCGCGGGTGCGCGGGTGCTGGTGGAGCCCGAGCCCGGCTTGGAC
>JALZLF010000098.1 GCA_030858865.1 Actinomycetota bacterium
GTCACCGACCGCGCCGCTCGCCGGTGTCCGGCGAGCTGTCCCGCCCGGCCGTGCAGCCACACGCCCGCGGCCACGCTGTCCGCGTCGGGGCGTTGAGCGACGAGGGTGGTGGTGATCCCGGTCAGCACGTCGCCGGTTCCTCCGGTCGCCAGCCCGCCACCGCCGGTCGGGTTGACCCAGACGCGACCATCGGGCGCCGCGATCAGCGATCCCGGCCCCTTGGCCACGATCACGGCGTTCCACGCCTCCGCCTTCTGCGGCGCGAGCGTCGCCCGCTGCTCCCACACCTTCGCGTCCGAGCTGCCGACGAGGCGACCGAACTCCGAGGCGTGCGGCGTGCACACCAGCAGCGGCGCCGCATGGTCGGCCAGCTTGCCCGCTTGCCCGCGGAACGCGTTCAGGCCGTCGGCGTCCACCACCAGCGGCACCCCGACCTCGCGCACCAGCCGCCGGACCAGGGCGACGGTCGGCTCCTGGTGTCCCAGACCGGGTCCCACGCCCAGCGCGTCCGCTCGCTCGACTTGCTCGGCGACCCGCTCGAACGCGGTGTCGGGGTCGTCATCGGGCGCCTCGACGGTCAACGCCTCGGGGATCGTTGGCGCCACCAGCGGTCGCGCGGCCGCGGACGTGACGACGGTCACCAGGCCCGCACCGGCGGCCATGGCGCCCCGAGCCACCAGGGTCGCCGCGCCGGTCATGCCGCTCGACCCGGCCAGGACCACCACAACGCCACGGCTCCGCTTGTGCGAGTCGGGCCGAGGGGCGGGGATGAGTCGCGCGACGTCGGCCGCCTCCAGCGCAACGGCCACCGCGTCGTCACTGTCGTCGACGACCCCGAGGTCACCGACGGTGAGGCGACCGCAGAAACCTCGCGCCGGCCACAGCCACAAGCCCCGCTTGTGCGCGCCCAAGGTCACGGTGAGATCGGCCTGCACGGCGACGCCCGGCACCTGCCCGCTGTGCGCGTCGACCCCAGACGGCAGATCGCAGGCCACGACCGCGGCGACGCCGGCGCCGTTCAACGCCGAGATCGCCGAGGCCGAGGGCTCGCGCGGCTTCCCGGACGCGCCAGTCCCCAGCAGGCAGTCGACGGCGACGTCTGCGCACGCCAGGGCATCCGCGACCGAACCCGCCAGGCGGCCGCCGGCCTCCCGGTAGCCGCGCAGCTGCGCCGCCGCGTCGGGCGACAGCGCGGACTCTCCCTCGACCAGGCACGCGACGGGACTCGCTCCCTCGGCCAGCAGCCGTCGCCCTGCCGCCAGCCCGTCACCGCCGTTGTTGCCCTTGCCACAGAGGATGGCCACCCGCAGGCCGTAGCCATGACCGCCTGCCGCCAGCACGCCGCGCGCGAGGTGCCCGGCCGCTCGCTGCATCAGCTGCGCCGAGGTGACTCCCCGCCCGAAGGCGCGCCGGTCGAAACCGCGCACCTGCTCGGGCGTGAACAGCGGGATCATCGCCGCATGGTAACGACCCGGGGTGGTCAGGAGGCCTCGGCGACGGCGTAGGCCAATGCCAGGTCGTGAGACGTCGACAGCGACAGGTGCACCGCGCTCACGCCTTGCTGTGCGGCCACGTCGGCCGCCGCGCCGTGCAGGGTGACGATCGGCTTGCCGAGGTCGTCGTTGCCGATCTCGACCTCGCGGAACCCAAAGCCTCGGATCCCGGTGCCCAGCGCCTTGGCGACCGCCTCCTTTGCGGCGAAGCGCGCCGCCAGCCCGCCCACCTTGAGATCCCCGCAGCGTGACAGGCACGCCGCGCGCTCGCCCTCGGTGAACAGCCGCGCCAGCAGGCTCGGCGTGCGAGCCAGCGCCGCCGCCACCCGGTCGATCTCAATGGCGTCGACCCCTACGCCGACCATCGTCACCGGCCTACTCGACGGTGACCGTCTTGGCCAGGTTGCGCGGCTGGTCGACGTCGCGGTCCAGCGCGATGGCGGTGTAGTAGCTCAGCAGCTGCAGCGGCACCACGGTCAGCACGGGATACAGCAGCTCGTGGACCTCGGGGACGTACACGACATGATCGGCGTGCGCCTTGATCTCGGTGTCGCCCTCGGTGGCCACCGCAAGGACCACAGCGCCGCGCGCCTTGACCTCCTGGATGTTGGACAGCACCTTGTTGCGCACATGGCCTCGTGTGGCCATGGCCACCACGGGCCCGCCCTGGTCGATCAGGGCGATCGGTCCGTGCTTCATCTCCCCTGCCGGGAAGCCCTCGGCGTGCAGGTAGCTGATCTCCTTGAGCTTCAGGGCTCCCTCGAGGGCGATCGGCAGGCCGACGTGACGCCCGATGAACATGACGTACTCGGCGCGCGCGAACTCCTCGGCGAGCTCAGCGATGGCCGGCGCCTGCTCGAGCACCTGGGTGATGTGGTCGGGCAGGGACTCCATGCGCAGCAGGTGATCGCGGCACTCGTCGGGGAACAACGCCCTGCGCTGCTGGGCGAGGTACAGCGCCAGCACGTCCAGCGCCACGATCTGGGTGGTGAAAGCCTTGGTCGAGGCGACCGCCACTTCGGGACCGGCGCGCGTGTACAGCACCGCGTCCGCCTGGCGCGCGAGCGTGGAACCCACCACGTTGGTGACGGCCACCACGTTGGCCCGCTGGTCACGGGCATGCGAGGCCGCGGCGATCGTGTCGGCGGTCTCTCCGGACTGGCTGATGGCAACCACCAGCGTCGACGGGGTCAGGATCGGATCGCGGTAGCGGAACTCGCTGGCGATCTCGACCTCGACACCGACCCGCGCCCAGTGCTCGATCGCGTACTTGGCCACCATCCCGGCGTGGTAGCTGGTGCCGCACGCCACCACGTAGACCTTGTCCACATGGCGAAGGTCGTCGGCGTCACTGCGGCTCTCGTCCAGCCTGATGCGACCCTCGGGGTCGGTTCGGGCCTTCAGCGTGTCGGCGACCGCCTGCGGCTGCTCGTGGATCTCCTTGAGCATGAAGTGGGGATAGCCCTGCTTCTCGGCGGCCTCGACGTCCCAGTCAACGATGAAGCGGTGACCAAGCGCTGCGTTGCCGTCGAGGTCGGTCACGGTGATGCCCGCCGGGGTCAACACCGCGATCTGCTCGTCGAGCAGAGCGGTGATGTCCCGCGTGTGCGCGATCAGCCCCGCGACGTCGCTGGCCAGCAGGTTGGCGTTCTCGCCATGGCCGAGCACCAGCGGTGCCTGCCGCCGTGACGCCACGATCACCGACGGGTGCTGCCGGTCGATCACGGCAAGCGCGAAGGCACCGTCGATCCGGCGCATCGCGGCGCGGACGGCGGCCGCCAGATCGCCGCCAACCTCCTCGCGCAGCGCCCCGATGAGGTGCGCGATCACCTCCGTGTCGGTGTCGGAGGTGAACACATGACCCTGTGCGGCGAGCTCTGTGCGCAGCGCCGCATAGTTCTCGAAGATCCCGTTGTGCACCACGGCGAGGTCGCCCGAGCCGTCGGTGTGCGGGTGGGCGTTGGGGTCGTTGGGGACGCCGTGCGTGGCCCAGCGCGTGTGCCCCAGGCCCGCCGTTCCGCCAACGTCGGCGCCGTCGAGCGCCGCGCGCAGGTTGACCAGCTTGCCCTCCCGCTTGACGATGAGCAGGCCGTCGCCCAGCACCGCGACTCCGGCCGAGTCATAGCCCCGGTACTCCAGGCGCCCCAAGCCGTCGAGCAGGACGGGCAGCGCCTCGTCCGGGCCGGTGTATCCGATGATCCCGCACATGGCTCACCCCTTCACAAGACGGCTGGACGGCAAAGCCTACCCAAACGTCGCATGGCCCAGCCGTGACGTCCTCAAGTAGCGAAGCGGTAGGACACAAGGGTCCTCAAGTAGCGAAGCGGTAGGACACAACGAACGGATGGATCGCTGCCAGCGGTGCCGTCAGCCCTCGGTAGCCGCTTCGCTGGCCGGCTGGCCACCCTCGGATTCGCCCGGCGCCGCGCCCTGGCCGTCTCCCGCCAGTGGCGGCAGCAGCAGCGGCTCCCCGCCTTCGGGGGCGAGCTGGCCCTGACCGTCGCCGACGTGCGCCGGCAAGGTCTTCTCGGGGGCGATGCCCGCGCCGCTGTGGTGCGAGGTGGCGAAGGCCTGCGCCACGTCGCGGTCGAAGGTGTCGCACACCTGACGGAAGCCCCAGGCGACATAGCTGAAGTTGGCGCCGCCGGGCAGCCCGTCGGGATACGGGGCCACGATGGTCTTGGGGAAGTCGCCGTCGATCCCCTCGGAACCCCACCGCTTGAGCTGCTCGATCTGATCTTGCGGGGCGTCGGGCGAGTAGTAGCCGACGATGTAGCCGTGCTCCAGGTCGTGCACCAGCAGCCGCTCGTCGATCTGCACGTCGTAGACCCCGGTCTGTGCCACCGAGCCCACGTGCTGGCCGGAGCTGGTGGGACGGTCGGGATACAGCGTCGCCGGCGGGTTGGCGACCAGCTCCTGGTTGCTGGCGATGTGGCCGCCGCCGAGGTCGTCCATCGACGCATCCTCGGTGCAGCCCAGCTCGTCGAGCTTTGCCGCCGCCTCCTGCTGGACGCGGGTGACCTCGGAACGCTGCCGCAGCTGGTTGGCCACCGCGAGCCCGACCAGCCCGAGCAGCACCAAGCCGACGACGGCGAAGGTGAGCAGCCGCTGGCGGCGGGACTTGGCCGCTTGCCGGCGCTGCTCGACCACCTTCGCGTCGCGCCTTGCCTTCTGGCGCTCGCGCTTGCTCAGGCCAGCTTCTTCGGCCACAGATCCGCCTCCAGGGTGAACATCGGGCTCCTACCGCCGCGCTGTTTGAGGACGATGGGTGTCCTACCGCTGCGCTGCTTGAGGATGGCAGGAGGCGCCATGTTATCGGCCGGCCTCGACGTGGACAGAGCGCCAAGTGGCCGTGACACGGGCGCGATAGCCGAGGTCGACCAGCACGGCGGTAAGCGCTCCCGCTGCCACGCCGCGGGAGCGTGGAGCGGCCCCGTGGACGCGGATGGTGGTCGGAGCCGACCCGTCCACCGGTGTCAGTCGCGGCGCGCGCGGCCGATCCATCCATGCGATGACCGCCGTGATCGCCCGGTCGACGTCCTCGCCGGACACCGGCTTGGACCACGCCGGGCGACGCTCCGCGGCCTCGGCCAACGCCGGACCGAGCATCCCGCGCCCTCGAGGAAACAGGTCCAGCGCGGCGTCGCGGATCAGCGCGCGCCCGCTGACCGCGTCGTCGGGGTCGAACACCAGTCCCCGCACGACCACGACCGGGACACCGTCGGCCTTGCGCCGCACGAGGTCCGCGGCGGCGCTGACCTCGTCGGCGACGGCGACCTCGGTCACCTCAAGGCGGCGTCCCTGTCGATCGGTGCCACCCCGCTCGTCGCGGATCGGCGGTAGCCCTGCAACCCCGATGGCGACGTCGGTCTGGCCGTTGCGCCACGGGCGGCCGAAGGTGTCGGACACGACCACGGCCACGTCGGCGCCCGTGTGCTCGCGCAGCCCAGCCCGCAGCCTGCGGGCACTGGCGTCGGGATCCACCGGCAGCAGGACCAGGGTGCCGTCCGGCGTGTTCGACGCGTCGATACCGGCGTTGGCGCAGACCAGTCCGTGGATGGTCTGCACCACCAGCGCCCAGGGTGCGTCGACCACGATGCGCGTCGACTGTTCGGCTGCCAGGCGCCGGCGGGTGGCGGCGAGGTCGGCGCCCGGCGCGACGCTCACGACTGCTCCTTCGGCCTTGCTGACGATCTTCTGGGCCACCACCACGACATCGCCGTCGCGCAGCTCGACGGCACCAGCGATCAGCAGGCCGAGGTCGTCGCCGTCGGCCACCTCGGGTAATCCCCGCACCGGCAGGATCTGGATCACGCCAGCGCCAGGGCGGTGCGGGCCAGGGACGTGGCGACCTCGACGGCGTCCATGACGGTGTCGGTCACGGCGACGTTGATCCCCTGCGCCGTGATCTGCTCCGTCAGGACCGCGTCGACGTCGTCGATGACCCATCCGTCGAGGAAGTCGGCGTACAGCCGCGACACTCCCACGGCGCTGACCTCGGCGCCGACGACCGGTAGGAGGCGGTCGGCCATTCCCCGCACGACACGCCCCCCGACGATCGGCGAGATTCCCACGACGGTCGCGTGCCGTAGCGCGCGGCGGATGCCGGGGACGGCCAGGATGGTTCCGATCGAGACGACGGGGTTGGACGGGCACAGCACCACCACGTCGGCCTGCTCGATGGCTGCCAGCACACCCGCCGCCGGCGTGGAGCGATCGGCGCCGGCCAGCTCCACCCCCTCGACGGCGGGCTCGGCGCGCTCGCCGACCCACCACTGCTGGAAATGCAAGTCCCGCCCGTCGGAGGTCAGGATCCGCGTCTCGACAGGCTGATCGGTCATGGGCAGCAGAGTGAACGGCAGCTTCCACGCCGCGGCGATCTCGGCCGTCACCTGTGACAGTGAGGCCCCGGCCGCCAGCCGCTCGCTGCGCACGATGTGGGTGGCGAGGTCGCGGTCGCCGAGAGTGAACCACGACGGGCGTCCGTAGCGCTGCGCAAGCTCGTTCGCGACCACCGACGTCTCGTTCGCGCGCCCCCAGCCCTGTTCCGGATGGACCCCGCCGCCGAGGGTGTAGGTGATCGTGTCGAGGTCGGGACTGACGTGCAGCCCGTGCAGCCGCAGGTCGTCACCGGTGTTGGCGACGACGGTCAGATCGCACGGGTCGACGGCGCGCACCAGCCCTCGCAGGAAGCGGGCGGCCCCGACGCCGCCAGCCAGGGCCACGACGTTCACCACGCAACTGTAATGGCGTACCGTTCTGGCTCAGCCTTGGGTGGCTGTGAGAGGGGGCCCGGATGGCGGCGACGAGTGGTTCCGGCGCGCTGGAGCGGCGCTTCCGTCTTCGCGAGCGAGGCACCGACGTGCGAACGGAGGTCGTGGCCGGGACGACGACGTTCATGACGATGGCCTACATCCTGTTCGTCAACCCGACGATCCTCGGCGGGCCGACCGGTCTGCCGTTCCCGCAGGTCCTGACCGTCACCGCGCTGGTCGCCGGGGTGATGACCATCGCGATGGGCAGCGTGGCCAACTACCCGTTCGCCATCGCCAGCGGCCTCGGCCTCAACGCGGTCGTGGCGTTCCAGCTGGTCGGATCGCAGGGCCTGACCTTTCCCGAGGCGATGGGCGTTGTCGTCGCCGAGGGGGTGCTCATCACGCTGCTGGTGCTGACCGGATTCCGCGAGGCGGTGCTCGACGCTATCCCCCTCGAGCTGAAGAAGGCGATCGGGGCGGGCATCGGGCTGTTCATCACCCTCATCGGCTTCGCGGCCGCGGGCGTGGTGGTGCAGGGGTCGGGGACTCCCTTGGCGCTGGGAAGCTTCGATTCGGTGCGCATCGGCGTCTTCATCGCCGGACTGTTGCTGACCGCCGCTCTGGTGGCCCGCGGGATCAAGGGCGCGCTGCTGTTCGGCATCCTTGGCACCACCCTGCTGGCGATCGGAACGAATCTGCTCACGGGCGGCGGGACCTGGTTGTCGGTTGGCCCCGGTGTGGCTCAGGTCCCCAGCGACATCGTGGCGCTGCCCGACTTCTCCCTGCTCGGCCAGTTCTCGTTCGGCTTCGTCGCCAAGCTCGGTGTCATCGCCGCGGTGCTCGCAGTCTTCACGCTGATGCTCGCCGACTTCTTCGACACGATGGGCACCGCGATCGCGCTCGGCAACGAGGCCGGGTTCCTTGATGCCGACGAGCGCCTTCCCGGCGTCAACCGCGTGCTGCTGGTCGACTCGTTGGCCGCCGTCGCCGGCGGAGCGGCGTCGGCCTCCAGCGCACCACCTACATCGAGTCGGCCAGCGGCATCTCCGAAGGCGGACGCACCGGCCTGGCCAGCATCGTCACCGGCGTGCTGTTCCTGCTCGCGCTGTTCTTCAGCCCGCTGGCCGGTGTCATCCCGGCCGAGGCGACCGCACCGGCTCTGGTGCTCGTCGGCTTCCTGATGCTGTCGGTGCTGCGCGTGCTGCCGTGGAACAACGTCGCCGTGGCGATCCCCGCGTTCCTGACCATGGTGACGATGCCGTTCACCTACTCCATCACCAACGGGATCGGCGCGGGCTTCGTGTCCTACACCGTCCTGCGCCTGGTCGGTGGGGGGCCTCGCGATGTCGGGTGGCTGATGTTGCTGTCCAGTGCGGCCTTCGTCGTCTACTTCGCCATCGACCCGCTCAGCCGCCTGCTCCAGTGAGCGACGAGCGGGACACCGTCGGCCGGCCCAGCCGGTCCCCCATCCCGGAGGGATCCGTCGGCCGGCCCAGCCGGCCCCCCATCCCGGAGGGATCCGATGTAGCCGCGACGTTCGCGGACATGCGGCACGCCCGCGAGGCGATCAAGGCCTTGGAGCGCGGCGGCGTCGAAGGCTCCAACATCACGCTGCTCGGCGCGGCCGACCAGGCGAGCCACCGCACCGATGAAGTCAGCAACATCGACCGCGACGAGCGGGTGATCTCCTACGCGCTGCGTTCCGCGGTACTGGGGATGGTCGTCGGTGCGGTGCTCGGCGGCTTGCTGGGGCTGGCTCTGGGCGTTGTCGTCTTCGGCTGGCAGACCGGCGGCATGTGGGCGACCGTCGGAGGTTCGGTGACGGTGGGAGCCGGCCTGGGGGTCCTGCTGGGGGTGATCGTGCGCCTGCCGCAGAGCGACGCGGGCCTGGCGGCCATCGAGAACGAACTGCGCGGGCCAGTCGAGCTTGGCGTGCATCTCGACGGTAAGGCCGAGCCCGAGAACGTCGAGGAAGCGCTGGAGTCGATCTCCCCGACGCGGGTTCGCTCCGTCGACGCCGACGTGCGCACGGCGACGCACCACGATGACGAGCACTCCCCGCAGGTGTCCCGGGCACATGCCGTGGACGTGGTCACGGTTCCTCGCCAGATCCCAGCGGAGCCCAGGCGACGTCCGGGATGGGTGGCGGCGGCGGTGGTGGCGGTCCTCGCCGTCGGAGTGCTGGTGGCACAGCGGCTGCGGCGCTGACGGTTTGCCAGGGTCAGCAACCCCCTAGCATGCGAGCAATGACGGCGACAGCGTTGCGGACCCTGCCCAGTGGCCTACGACGCGCGCTCGCCCGGGCCGGCGCCGGCAAGACCCTCGACGTCGACGAAGCGACGTGGCTGCTGTCGGCCCGGGGCCCGGCGCTGGACGCGCTGACCGCCGTCGCGGCACGTATCCGCGACGCCGTGTACGGCGATCGCATCACCTACAGCCGCAAGGTCTTCATCCCGTTGACCCACCTGTGCCGCGACCGCTGCGGGTACTGCACGTTCGCGTGGCCGCCGCACAGCGACGTCCCCGCCTACTTGTCGGTCGAGCAGGTCGTCGACATCGCACGGCGGGGAGCGGCGGCAGGTTGCAAGGAGGCGTTGTTCACCCTCGGCGACAAACCCGAGGACCGCTACCCTGCCGCGCTCGCGTGGCTGCGGGCGCGCGGCTACGGCACCACGCTGGAGTACCTGCGTGCCGTCGCCATCACCGTGATCGAGGAAACGGGTCTGCTTCCCCACCTCAACCCCGGTGTGCTGTCATGGACCGACCTGGCGGCGCTGAAGCAGGTCTCGGGGTCGATGGGCATCATGCTGGAGTCGACCAGCGAACGGCTGCTGGACCGCGGTCAGGCCCACCACAACGCCCCCGACAAGATCCCGGCGAGGCGGCTACGGACCATCACCGACGCCGGTCGTCTCTCCGTTCCGTTCACCTCGGGCATCCTGATCGGCATCGGCGAGACCGACCGCGAACGCGCCGAGGCACTGTTCGCCCTTCGCGACAGCGCACGCCGGTACGGCCATCTGCAGGAGGTGATCGTCCAGAACTTCCGGGCGAAGCCCGACACCGCGATGCGCCACCACGACGAACCCGGCCGCGACGAGCTGCTGGCGACCATCGCGGTCGCACGGCTGCTGCTGCCAACCAAGGTGCACCTGCAGGCGCCGCCCAACCTGTCCCCGGACGACGTCGAGACGATCGTCGGGGCCGGCATCGACGACTGGGGCGGGGTCTCGCCCGTCACGCCCGACCACGTCAATCCGGAACGGCCGTGGCCGCAGCTGGAGGAGCTGGCGTCGCGCACCGCGTCCACCGGCCACCGGCTCGTCGAACGACTGTGCGTCTACCCCGAGTACGTCCGGCGGCCCGATCCCTGGCTGGCCGGACGCATGCGGCGCCCGGTACAGGCGCTGGCCGACGCCGAGGGCATGGCCCGAGCCGGCCACCGACCACTGCCGATGGTGTGGCAGGACCCCGACGAGCTGGTCGGACCCTCCGGCGACGACGGCCGTTGGCACGACGCCATCGCCGGTCAGGGGACGACAGGGCTCCGACGCGACTCGGTGCTGCGTGCCGATGCCGAGGCGGTGTACGGCGACAGCGGTCTGATCGCCGCCGACGCACTCGGCACCCGCCAGCGGGTACGCGCGGTGGCCCGGCGAACGACGGTGCGCCCGCGGGTCGCGTCGATTCTGCGCCGCGCCGAGGCCGGGCAGGCCCCCGACGAGGACGAGGCGCTGCTGTTGTTCGACACCGCCGGCCCCGAGCTGGCAGCGCTGTGTCAGGTGGCCGATCAGGTGCGCGCGCAACGGGTCGGCGACCTGGTCACCTACGTGGTGAACCGCAACATCAACTTCACCAACATCTGCTACACCGGCTGCCGCTTCTGCGCGTTCGCCCAGCGCCGCGACGACCCCGACGCCTACTTCCTGTCGCTCGAGCAGGTGGCCGACCGGGCCGAGGAGGCCTGGCAGCAGGGCGCCACCGAAGTCTGCATGCAAGGCGGCATTCATCCCGACCTCGGAGGCGACTACTACTTCGAGCTCGTCCGGGCCGTCAAGGCGCGGGTGCCTGACCTGCACGTCCACGCCTTCAGTCCGATGGAGGTCGTCAACGGCGCGTCGCGGCTCGGCATCAGCGTGACCGAGTTCCTCACCGAGGCGAAGGCCGCGGGACTGGACACCATCCCTGGCACCGCCGCCGAGATCCTCGACGACGAGGTGCGCTGGGTGCTGACCAAGGGCAAGCTGCCCGCCGAGGCGTGGGTGGAGGTGGTGACCGCCGCGCATCGGATCGGCATCCGCTCGTCGTCGACGATGATGTTCGGCCACGTCGACGAACCGCGCCACTGGGCGGCGCACCTGCACCTGCTGCGCCGCCTGCAGCTGCGCAACCTCGACCGCGGCATCGCCGGCTTCACCGAGTTCGTGCCCCTTCCCTTCGTCCACCGCCAGGCGCCGATCTATCTGGCGGGGCTGGCCCGCCCAGGGCCCGACTTCGACGACGTCCTGCGGGTGCACGCCGTCGCCCGCCTGGTGCTGCAAGGAGCCATCGACAACGTGCAGCTGTCCTGGGTCAAGGTGGGCCTCGACGGCGCCGTGGCGCTCCTGCGGGCAGGGGCCAATGATCTGGGTGGCACGTTGATGGAGGAGACGATCTCGCGAATGGCCGGCTCCGACCACGGCGTCCGGCAGGACCCGGAAACGCTGCGGAACATCGCCGTCAAGGCCGGAAGGGTGCCCGCCGAGCGCACCACCGACTACGGGCGCATCGAACGCGACGGCATCCGTTACGTGCCACGCGCGCTGCTGTAGCCGGCGGCAGTGGGTTTGCACGCTGCGCCGGGTGGTGACCGGCCTGACGCCCCCTAACGAGACCCCAGCTCCTCGGTGGCGACGGTCGCAAGGCGTTGCGCCACCTCGCGGGCATGCGGCTCGTTGTCGGCCTCGACCATGATCCGCACGAGAGGTTCGGTGCCCGACGCGCGAACCAGCACGCGGCCGTTGCCGCCCAGTGCCTTCTCCTCCTTCGCCACCGACTTCCACAGCGCGTCGGCTCCGGCCAGGCGGGTGCGGTCGATGTCGGCGACGTTGACCAGCACCTGCGGCAACCGGCACATCACCGTGGCCAGCTCGGCAAGGGACCGGCCCGACCGCGCGAGCGTGGACAACAACCGAACGGCCGACAGCACGCCGTCACCGGTGGTGGCGACATCGGCGAAGATGAGGTGGCCGGACTGCTCGCCGCCGAGCGGATGGCCGCCTTGTCGCATGGCCTCCAGCACGTAGCGGTCACCAACCTGGGTCTGCACCACCTCGATGCCCAGCTCGTGCATCGCCTGGACGAAGCCGAGGTTGGTCATGACGGTGGTCACCACCGCGTTCAACCCGTGCTCGGCGTGAAGCTCCCGCGCGAGGATCGCCAGGATGGCGTCGCCATCGACGACTTCGCCGCGATGATCCACCGCCACGAGCCGGTCGGCGTCACCGTCGTGGGCCAGTCCCACGTCGGCACCGTGCTCGATCACCGCGGCGGCCACGGCATCGGGATGGTTGGAGCCGCAGCGCTCGTTGATGTTGGTGCCGTCGGGCGCGGCGTTGATGACGGTGAGATCGCAACCCAGGCGCCGCAACACCTCCGGCGCCACCGACGAGGCGGCGCCGTTGGCGCAGTCGACCACCACCCGCAGCCTGCCCAGATCCGCGTCGGCGGCTGCCACCAGATGATCGGCGTAGCGTTCGAGCAGGTGCGACCCGGACGCGCTGCGACCGATGTGAATCCCGGTGGGGCGGTCAGGATCGCCGCCGTCCACCAGCGCGGCCACCCGTTCCTCCTCGGCGTCGGTCAGCTTGTAGCCGTCCGGCCCGAAGAACTTGATGCCGTTGTCGGCGACAGGGTTGTGGCTCGCCGAGATCATGGCACCGGAGTCAGCCTCCAGCGCGACGGTCAGGTAGGCGACGCCCGGTGTCGGCAGGCAGCCGACCGTCGTGACGTCACCGCCAGCCGAGGTGATTCCAGCCACCAACGCTGCCTCAAGCATCTCGCCGGAAGCTCGTGGATCACGGCCGATGACCAGATGCGGACGGCGCCGACCACCGGCTGACGTCCGACCCCGTCCTTCCTCGCGCAAGGTCAAGACCACCGCGCGACCCAACGACAGCGCGAGCTCCACCGTCAGCTCGGTGTTGGCGACGCCGCGAACCCCGTCCGTGCCGAACAGGCGCCCCATCGACGCCCCTCAGCGCTTGCTGTACTGCGGAGCCTTGCGCGCCTTCTTCAGGCCGTACTTCTTGCGCTCGGTCTTGCGCGCGTCACGGGTCAGCAGTCCAGCCTGCTTCAGCGGTGCCCGCCAGTCGGGATCTTCGCCCTCCAGGGCCCGAGCGATGCCGTGGCGTAGCGCGCCGGCCTGGCCGGCAACGCCGCCGCCGTGGATGCGGGCGATAACGTCGAAGCGACCCTCGGTGTCGGTGACACGGAACGGCTCGAGCACCGCGGCCTGCAGCGTGCCGATCGGGAAGTAGTCGACCAGCGGCCGGCCGTTGAGCTTGAACTGGCCGGTGCCGGTGACGACACGAACGCGGGCCACCGACCTCTTCCGGCGCCCCGTGTAGATCTTGTCAACCATCTAAGACTCCAGAGTCTGGGGCTGTTGGGCGGCGTGCGGATGCTCGGGGCCTGCGTAGACCTTCAACTTGCGCAGCTGCGCCCGGCCGATGGTGTTCTTGGGCAACATCCCTCGCACTGCCTGCTCGACGAGCCGCTCCGGCCGCGCTCGCAGCAGGTTCCCGAACGACACCGACTTGAGCCCGCCCGGGTAACCGGAATGCCGACGCGCCAGCGACTGCTCGCCCTTGGCACCCGTCAGGCGCACACCCGCGGCGTTGATGACGATCACGTGGTCACCCATGTCCATGTGCGGAGCGAACGTTGGCTTGTGCTTGCCGCGCAGGACATGGGCGACGCGGGTGGCCAAGCGGCCGAGGACCGCGTCTTGGGCGTCCACGACATACCACCGGCGGTCGATGTCGCCAGGGCGGGGCGAATACGTGCGCATTGAACAGGCTCGCAGTCCGAGTGGTCGGTCAAAGCAGATCGGTCAGGCGGTTCGGGGGCCTTGCTACTGGCGCACCGTTTGGGAGAAGCGCCGGTGGGCGCAGCACAGCGCCCGGGCTAACCGCACAGGCCGCCAGCCTACGCGTTCTCGCGTTCCAGGGTCAACCTGTCGGTCTGATCGGTCTGGCTGGGCTGGTCGGTGATCGCGGTCAGTCGCCGGATGGCTTCAGAGTTGAGATTGCAGGCACAGCGAAGGCCCACACCCTCCCGCGTGGGTGTGGGCCTCGCTCGCGCACCGGCCTCAGCAGCGGATGCGCGGTGCCGGCACCCCCGCCCCCAGCAGGCGCGGCACTGCAGTTGTGGTGGTCGACACGGCTTGGCTGTCCATCTGTTGCCAGTCTGCGCCCACTGCTGGGCGCAGACCGTTGCGGAGGCGACATCGGCACTGTGCTCGCGGTCACACAGCATGCGCTGGCAGATTCAGCGTGCTCGCTTGCGCAGCTCATCGACGTCCAGCACGGTGATCCGCCCTCGGTCGACGCGGATCAGCCGATCCGACTCCAGGGAGCGCAGCACGCGGTTTGCGGTAGGGCGGGCGGTCCCCGCCATGGACGCCAGGGCCTCCTGCGTCAGGGGAATCACCGTCTCGGATCGGCCGCCGCCGTACTCACCGGCCAACTGCTGCACCCGGCGGACAATCCTCGTATCGGCCGGGACGTAGAGGGCCTCCAGGAGGCGCTGGGACATCTCGCGCAGCCCGGCCGCGAGCACCTGCACCAGAAAGCGGTCGGTGGTGCGGTGTTCGCGGCGCAAACCTTCGAACTGCGCACGGGTCAGCGACAGCGTCTCCGTCGCCTCCAGGGCGGTGATGGTCGCGCTGCGGACCGGTTCAGCGGCCAGGAGCGCCAGCTCTCCGAAGACCGCCCCTGGACCGAGCACCGCCAGCATCGCCTTGTCGCCGAGTGGCGTGGTGATCGTCACCGACACCCGACCCTTGGCCAGCAGATGGGCGGTGTCAGCAGGGTCGCCCTCGTGAAAGACGACTTCGTTGCGGCTGAAGCGCCGGCGTCGGGCCGTGCGCAGCACTTCGGCACGGTCGGTGTCGGACAGGCCTTGCAGCACCGCCCAGTCCATGGCCCCTCCCATCTTCCCCGCGCGGTACGCGTGGCGATCGCCACC
This sequence comes from Actinomycetota bacterium, assembly GCA_030858865.1. Lineage (GTDB taxonomy): Bacteria > Actinomycetota > Nitriliruptoria > Euzebyales > Egibacteraceae > JACCTL01. The sequence continues at coordinate 14,978 of JALZLF010000098.1, forward strand.
GCAGGCTACGCGTAGCGCACGCCGGTCAAGGTCAGCCCGTGGGGCGGGGCTATTTGGCCGGCCGCCTGGCGATCGCCGGCGGCGAGGACGTCGGCGACCCAAGCCGGGGCGCGCCGGCCCCGGCCGACGGTCACCAGGCAACCGGTCAGGGAGCGAACCATCTGATGGCAGAACGCCTTGCCTTCGATGCCGAGTACGACGAGGCCGGCTGGCTGGCGCCTGACGAACAGCCGGTCCACCCGCCGGATCAGGTGCTGGTCGTTCCGCCGCCGGCAGAAGGAGCTGAAATCATGCTCCCCGACCAGATGCGCCGCGCCGGCACCCATGGCATCGACGTCAAGCTCCGGCGGGCCCAGGTGCCAGGTGTCGTGGCGCCATTTCGGGTCCATCGCCGCCGCGTCGCAAAGGCGGTAGCGGTAGCGCCGTTGGGTCGCCGAGAACCGGGCGTCGAAGCTGGCCGGAACACGTCGCAGGCGCCAGATCGCGATCTGCGGGCCGCACAGCTTGTCCAGCGCCGTGCGGGCGCGGTCGAGATCGTTCAGCAGGCGAGCGGCGGCGGGGACATCGCAGTGCACGACCTGTCGGCTGGCGTGGACGCCGCGATCCGTGCGACCGGCCGCGACGGTGCGCACCTCGATCCCCGACAAGCGCGACAGGGCGTCATCGACAACGCCCTGCACCGTGCGCTGCCCTCGCTGCCGGGCGAACCCTGCGAAACCCGACCCGTCGTAGGCGAGGTCGACGCGGACCCGCTTCAGCTCGCCCAGCTAGGCCCTGCCCTCGTCGTCGCCGCCGGTTTCTTTCGCATCCGGCGCGGCGTCGTCCTCATCGACAGCGTCTTGCGCGGCCTCGTCCTCCGCGGCCAGACGCGACTCGACTTCGGCGGGATCGGCCTGCTCGTCCCCGGTAGGCTCGCTGCCCGGCTGCGCGGCAGCCACTTCGTCTTCCGGCTCGGCGGCCACGTCGTCCTCGCCGTAGACGGGCTCGAGCTCCTCGCCACGGTCCACGGCGGCCTGGCGATCCTCGGCGGTCTCGCGAGCCGTGGTCGACAGTGTGCTGCCGCGGCGGCGGCGCAGGCTCCAGCGGCGGCGTGGCTGCTCGGCCAGGTCACCCTCGCCGCGCACGGTCACGCCTTCCACCAGCTCGATGAAGGCCATCTCGGCGGCGTCACCCTTGCGCGGGCCGAGCCGCAACACCCGCGTGTAACCACCGTTGCGCTGGGCGAACGCGGGCCCAACGTCGCTGAACAGCTTGTGCACCACGTCACGATCGCGGATCACCCGCAGCACCTGCCGGCGCGCTGCCACGTCACCCTGCTTGCCGAACGTGATCATCCGCTCGGCCAGCGGTTGCACGGTCTTGGCCTTCGCCAAGGTCGTGCGGATCCGCCCGTGACGGATCAGCTCGGAGGCCAGATTGGCCATCATCATGTTGTGGTGGGCCGGAGCCCCCCCAAACCGAGCACCTTTCTTCGGCTGCGGCATCCTTCGCTACCTCTCTCGAACCTGCTGGTGATGGGCTGTGCGTGCTGGTGGTTGCCGCATCGACTCGAGGACCCTTGGAGGGCGGGCGGGTTCGCGGGTCCTCGGGGCGATGCGGCAACCCAAACGGCGACCTAGGCGGAGTACCCGCCGTAGTCCGCCAGGCTCAGGCCCATCTCCTGCAGCTTCTGCTTCACCTCTTCGATCGACTTCTGCCCGAAGTTGCGGATGTCGAGCAGATCCTGCTCGGTCTTGGTCACCAGCTCGCCGACCGACGCGACTCCCTCGCGCTTGAGGCAGTTGTAGGACCGCACCGACAGGTCCATGTCCTCGATCGGCAGGGCGAGATTGGGCGAGCTCGGCAGGCCGGCGGCCGGGCCCTCACCGATGGAAAGGCCACCGGGGCCAGACTGCTCGAACTCGGCGAACAGGCCGAACAGGTCACGCAGGGTTTCTCCCGCGCTGGCCATGGCTTCGGCCGGCGTGACCGAACCGTCGCTCTCAACGTCCAGGATCAAGCGGTCGTAGTTGGTCATCTGCTCGACACGGGTGGGCTCCACGCGGTAGGTGACCCGGCGCACCGGCGAGTAGATGGAGTCGATTGGGATGACCCCGATGGGCTGGTCTGCGCGCTTGTTGCGGTCGGCCGACACGTAGCCGCGGCCCTGCTCCACGGTCAGGTACATCTCGACGCGCCCCTTGCGGTTCAGCGTCGCGATGTGCAGGTCACGGTTGAGGATGTCAACGTCGCTGGGCGCGGTGATGAAGTCCGCGGTGATCTCACCCGGACCTTCACCGCCGAGAAAGATCTCGACCGGCTGTTCACTGGTGCAGCGCAGCACCAGGTCCTTGAGGTTGAGGATGACGTCGGTGACGTCCTCCTTCACCCCGTCGATGGAGCTGAACTCGTGCAGCACGCCTTCGATCCGCACGCTGGTCACGGCGGCGCCGGGAATGGACGACAACAGGGTGCGCCGCAGGCTGTTGCCGAGGGTGTAGCCAAACCCCGGCTCGAGCGGCTCGATGCTGAACGCCGACCGAGTTCCCTCGGTCGAGACGTCTTCTGCAATGGTGGGGCGCTGAACAATCAGCACGTGGCGGTTCGCCTCCTAGCGGCGTTGCGGCGGGTGATAGCGGTTTACGAATCGGTGAGCGGCACTCAACAGTAAGCACCGGGCGGTCTTGGCGGGTCGTGGTCCGGCGGAGGGCCTTGGAGGGCGGGCGGGTAGCGGCCCGGAGCCCGACTGCGACCCGCCCCGAACACCGACCACCACCTACTTCGAGTAGAGCTCGACGATGAGCTGTTCTTGGACCGGCACGTCGATCTGCCCCCGCTGCGGCAGGTCCAACACGCTGATCTGCAGCTTCGTGGTGTCGGTGGAGACCCAGGCGGGGATCTGCTTGCCCCCGATGAGCTCCAGCGAGCCAAGAATCGGCACCATGTTGCGAGCCCGCTCCCGAACCGTCACGACGTCGCCGACGCGCACCGAATAGCTGGGGATGTTGACCGTCCGGCCGTTGACCTGGAAATGGCGGTGGCGGACCAGCTGGCGGGCTTCGTCACGGGAGCGTGCCAGACCGCCGCGGTAGACCACGTTGTCAAGGCGGCGTTCGAGCAGCACGAGCAGCGTCGTCCCGGTCTGGCCCTTGGAGCGGGTTGCCTCCTGGTAGTAGTTGCGGAACTGCTTCTCCAGCACCCCGTAGATGCGGCGGGCTTTCTGCTTCTCCCGTAGCTGCAGCAGGTACTCGCTCTCGCGGATCCGGCCACGGCCATGCTCACCCGGAGGGTACGGGCGCTTCTCGATCGCGCACTTGGGACCCTCGCAGCGGGTGCCCTTCAGGTACAGCTTCTGCCGTTCGCGACGACACAGCTTGCAGTCAGGACCGGTGTAGCGAGCCATTCAGCTTCCTCTACGACAGTTGCTAGACGCGGCGCCGCTTGGGAGGGCGGCAACCGTTGTGGGGGATGGGGGTGACGTCCTTGATGGCGGCGACCTCGAGGCCGTTGGCCTGCAGGGAACGGATCGCCGTCTCGCGGCCGGAGCCGGGGCCCTTGACGTAGACGTCCACCTTGCGCACGCCGTACTCCGCGGCGCGGCGAGCGGCCTGCTCGGCGGCGAGCTGCGCGGCGAAGGGCGTGGATTTGCGGCTGCCCTTGAAGCCGACGTTGCCCGACGATGCCCACGACAGCACGTTGCCCGTCTGATCGGTGATGGTCACCATGGTGTTGTTGAACGAGCTCTTGATGTGCGCCTGGCCGTAGGACACCTGGCGCCGCTCCTTCTTGCGCGTGCGCCGGGTGCCCTTGGCTCCCGCCTGCTTCCTCTGCTGTGCCATGACCGAATCCCCTACTTCTTCAGCTTCTTCTTCAGCCCACCCACGGTGCGCTTGGGGCCCTTGCGGGTGCGGGCGTTGGTGTGCGTGCGCTGCCCGCGGACGGGCAGGCCCCGGCGGTGGCGGATGCCCTGGTACGAGCCGATCTCGACCTTGCGCTTGATGTTCTGCGCGACCTCGCGGCGCAGGTCTCCTTCGACCTTGAAGCTGGCGTCGATGAAGTCCCGCAGGCGCTTGACCTCGTCGTCGGACAGGTCGCGCACACGGGTTGACGGATCAACGGTGGCGGCCGCCAGGGCCTGCACCGCGCGGGTGCGGCCAACGCCGTAGATGTAGGTCAAGCCGATCTCAACCCGCTTCTCGCGGGGGAGGTCGACACCGGCGATACGTGCCATCTTCACGCTCACTTTCTGTCGTTCAAAGGGCTTGCCGCCGCGGTCGCCGCCCAGCAGCCTCGAGCCTGCGTCAGCCTTGCCGCTGCTTGTGCCGGGGATTGCTGCAGATGACCATGACCCGCCCGTGCCGACGGATGACCCGGCACTTCTCGCAGATCCTCTTGACGGATGGCTGGACCTTCACTCTAGTGTCCTAACGCTTCACTGCTTGAGGACAGACCCTAGTGTCCTAACGCTTCGCTGCTTGCGACCAGGCGACGCTCCTGGTGTGACGGCGGCCGGACAACCGCAGACCGAGGTTGCGGGAGTCGCACAGCACAGAAGGCCCGACGACAAACACACAGCGCAAAGCCGTCGAGGCCGAGACTCGAGCCTATCACCCGGCTCGCCGCTCGTCCAAGACGGTGGCCGAGCCGTAAGCGGCAGCCGCTGACGGTACCCGCTCGGGCTCTCGCAGGGGCCAGGCGGGCTCGTCGGAACGCGCCGTCAGCACCCAGGGCCCGTCGTCGGTGACGGCCACGGTGTGCTCCCAGTGCGAAGACAGCGATCCGTCGGCGGTGACGACGGTCCAGTCGTCGTCGAGGACCTCAGTCTCGGCACTTCCCAGGTTGAACATCGGCTCAACGGCCAGCACCAGGCCCGCAACGAGCTTGGGGCCGCGACCGGGCCGTCCGTAGTTTGGAACGTGCGGGTCCTCGTGCAGCGCGCGACCGATGCCGTGGCCGACGTACTCGCGCACGACCCCGTAGCCGTGCGGCAGGGCGTGGCCCTCGACCGCCGCCGAGATGTCTGTGAGCCGGTTGCCGGCACGCGCCTGGCCAAGGCCCGCCCACAGCCCGGCGCGGGTGCGGGCCACCAGCGCCAGCACTGCGGGATCCGCCGCGGACTCGTCGCCGACCACCCACGTGACGGCCGAGTCGCCGTGGTAACCGTCGAGGATGGCGCCGGCGTCGAGCTTGATCAGATCGCCTTGGTGCAGCACAACGTCGCCGGAGGGGATCCCGTGCACGATCTGCTGGTTGACCGACGTGCACAGCGTCGCCGGGAAGCCGCGGTAGCCCTTGAAGGACGGCACCGCACCGGAATTGCGGATCTCGCGCTCAGCGACGGCGTCGAGATCGGCGGTCGACACGCCAGGTCGGACAGCCTCGCGCAGCACCTCGTGCAGCCGGGCGACGACGGCCCCGGCCTTTGCCATCAGCTCGACCTCGGCCGCTGACTTGCGCAGGATCATGCCGCGTCTCCGTCCGCGATGTCGTGGAGTACGGCGAGCGTGCGACGGGTGACATCTTCGACCGGTCCCACCGACTCCACATCGCGCAGCAGGCCGCGTTCCCAGTAGAAATATTCCAAGCGCTCGGTCTTGGCGTGGTATTCCTCCAGCCGACGCCGGACGACCGGCTCGGTGTCATCGGCACGGTGCACCAGCGGGGTGCCGCACAGATCACAGACGTTGTCCTGTTCGGGTGGGGCGAAGTCCAGGTGGTAGACGCTGCCGTCGGTGGGGCAGGTCCGCCGGTTGACGATGCGCCGGACGATCTCGTCCTCCGGGAGGGTGAAGCGCACCACGACGTCCAGCGGGGTGTCGTTGCTCGCCAGCACGTCCTCCAGGGACATCGCCTGCGGCACGGTCCGCGGGAAGCCGTCGAGCAGGAAGCCGTTCACGGCGTCCTGCTCGCCGAGGCGGTCGCGGACCATCCCGATAACGACGTCGTCGGGCACGAGCTCGCCGCGGTCCATGTATGCCTTCGCCACACGCCCCAGGTCGGTGGCGGTGGCGGCGTTCCTGCGGAATATGTCGCCGGTGGCGATACGTGGGATGGAGAAGGCCTGGGCGATGTGGACCGCCTGGGTGCCCTTGCCGGCGCCTGGCGGGCCGAGCAGCACGAGTCGCACTGGTGACTCTCCTAGCCCTTGAGGAAGCCCTCGTAGTGGCGCTGCAGCAGCTGGGACTCCAGCTGCTTCATGGTCTCCAGGCCCACGCCGACGACGATGAGCAGCGTCGAGCCGCCGAAGGGGAACTGCACGCCGGCGACGCCGAGGACGATGAGCGGCAGGATGGCCA
>JALZLF010000103.1 GCA_030858865.1 Actinomycetota bacterium
GCTCGCGCACACGTTCGAGCGCCACCTCCATGTCGTCGACGCTGAAGAAGACGTAGGGCGACGCTCCCGCGTCCCCTCCGTGGATCCCCCCGCGCATGTTCGGCGCCGTTATCATGAACCCTTCGCCGGACGGGCCTGGCTCGAACGTCCACCCGAACAGCCCCTCATAGAACACACGCCCACGCTCGGTGTCGTCCACGCCGAGCTCGAAGAACGCCAGCTCAGCAGCCATGCCATCTCCTTGGGTCGCATGCCAGGGTAGCCGCAATCAGCTGGCTGGAATCGCCGTGGACTCGAACCCAGGATGCCCCCGCGAGCTCGGCGCATGAAGTTGACTTCGTTGGTATTCGGCCGCGACAAGAAAGACACCCGTGACGAAGCCTGAGCGGCACGCCGTCGAACGTGTGCACCCTCCCGACGTGTTGATGAGGATGGTCAACCCCATCACCCGCTTGCTGATCCGGCGCGGCGGCGGGATCGGTGACACGGTGCTGGTGCTTCACTACGAAGGCCGCAAGAGCGGAACTTCCTACGACGTCCCGTGCGGATACCACTGGATCGAGGGTGAGCTCTGCTTGCTCACCAACTCGAGGTGGCGCCACAACTTCCGCAACAGGCACCCCTGTGAGGTCACGCTGAACGGCAGCCGCCGATCCGCTTCTGGCATCCTCATCGACGACCCCGACGAAGTCGCGCGCACCTACCACGACAAGATCGACGAGCTCGGCCCGCAGCAGGCACAGCGTCGGCTCGGCATCCGCATCAACGTCGACCGCGTACCCACCCATGAAGAACTGGCTTCGGCGATACGCCGGTCCGGCCTGTCGATCGTCCAGATCGAACTCGACCCGGCCAGCTGATCACCGCCCAACCGACCAGCACCGTGGTCCCAGCAGCGCGCCTACCCGCCCGCCATGGCACCGACGACCAGGAGTGGCTCGTTTCCCATCGCGACCGCGTCGGGCAGCGGCGCGTCGGGTTGTTCGTGCGACAGGTCCTGACCGCCGGCGAAGAACCGAACGAACGCTCGGCGCTGCTGGGTGGCGTGGTCGCGGATCGTCCCGCGCAGCATCGGATAACCGGTCTCCAGCGCGTCGAGGACCAGGCGCTGGGTGGCCTGCCCCTCGACCTGCAGTTCCACCTCGCCGTCGACCTGCGCGAGCGTCTGCAGATGGGCTGGAAGCACGACGCGGATCATGGCAGCGTCTGGACTTCGACCGACAGCACGGGCGGTAGGTCTCGGACGATGGGCGCCCAGCTGTCTCCGGCGTCGGCCGACACGTACACCTGCCCGCCCGTTGTGCCGAAGTACACGCCGCACGAGTCCAGCGAGTCGACCGCCATCGCATCTCGCAACACGTTGACGTAGCAGTCCCGTTGCGGCAGACCGGTCGTGAGCGCCTCCCACTCGTGCCCGCCGGTGCGACTGCGGTAGACGCGCAGCTTTCCCTCGGGAGGGAAGTGCTCGGAGTCGCTCGTGATGGGAACGACGTAGACGGTGTCCGGCTCGTGCGCGTGGACCTGGATCGGGAAACCGAAGTCGGTCGGCAGGTTCCCGCTGACCTCGTGCCAGGACTCGGCCGCGTCGTCGCTGCGCATGACGTCCCAGTGCTTCTGCATGAACAGCACGTCAGGGCGCGACGGGTGCATCGCGATGTGGTGAACGCAATGACCGACCTCGGCAGTCTGGTCAGGGATGCCGTCGGACTGCAGGCCGCGGTTCACCGCGCGCCAGGTCTTGCCGGCGTCGTCGGTCCGAAACGCACCAGCTGCCGAGATGGCGACGAAGATGCGCGCCGGGTCGGCGGGATCGAGGATGATCGTGTGCAGGCACAAGCCACCGGCACCGGGCTGCCAGGACGACCCTGAGCCGTGGCCTCGCAGTCCGGGCAGCTCCTGCCAGGTCTGTGCGCCGTCACTGGAGCGGAACAGGCCGGCGTCCTCGACCCCGGCGTAGACGGTGTCGGGATCGGTCAGCGACGGTTCCAGATGCCACACCCGCGCGAACTCCCACGGGTGCGGCGTGCCGTCGTACCACTGGTGCGTCCCCGGGACGCCGTCGTAGGTGAACTGGTTGCCGACCGGCTCCCAGGTCTCGCCGCCGTCGTTCGAGCGCTGGATCAGCTGCCCGAACCAGCCCGTGGACTGCGAGGCGTACAGCCGCTCCGGGTCGGCGGGTGATCCCGCCACGTGATAGATCTCCCAGCCCGCGAAGTGGGGGCCGCTGACGTCCCACCGCGCGCGCTCGCCGTCCGAGGTCAGGACGAACGCCCCCTTTCGGGTTCCCACCAGTGCTCGTACGCCGCTCATCAGGACTCCTTGTCACATTCGTGCAGCAAGGTTGCAGTGTCCCTCATTGAGACGGCGAATCGGGTGGAAACTCATCGCCGTGGGTGCGGCCCGCCACGCCAGCGAGCGCGTGATCGACGCGAGCGGGCGGCCCGGACACGTTCCGAGCCGCCCGGCGAGGCATCAGCTCAACCTCGCGTCGGCGTAGGTCACCATCGCGTCGCGTAGGTACGCGACCAGGGCGTCGTTGCCCTGACCGATGTTGGTTGTGAAGCGCTCGTCGTCGACGTACAGCTGCGCCAGACCTCGATAGGCCTCGGCGTCGGGCGTCCAGAACAGGCTGGTGACCTCGTAGTGCAGGTCGATCAGCTCCTGAACGCGGTCATCGTCGGCAGGTACGCCGGCGTCGAGCAACGGTGCCAGGCCTTCGTGCACCCGGCCGTAACCGGTACGGGCCTTGGCGGCGTCGGCGGCGGACCAGCCCTTCATCCGCGCACACGACTCGTCGACTGCCTCGTCGCCGTAACGCTCGCGTGCTTCGGCTTCGTACGGATTGTGTTCGAAGCCTTCGAACATGGTTTCTGCGGCCATCTCTCCTCCTTCCTGTAGATCGCCGATGGTGCGGTCGATGGTGCGCACCAGGCGTCGCAGCCGTTCCTGCTCCTCGAGGACCCAGCGACGGTGGCGTCGCAGGATCGCGACCGCGCCGTCGCGGCTGTCGCGTTCGAGGATCTCGGCGACCGCGCCCAGGCCCAGTCCAAGGTCTCGCAGGAGCAGGATCCGCTGCAGCCGCAACAGCTGCTCCTGTTCGTAATGGCGCCAGCCATTGTCCGCCACCCAGGCCGGTACCAGCAGGCCGATGGCGTCGTAGTGGCGCAGCGTTCGGGAGGTGACCCCCGAGATCCGCGCCAGCTCAGCGATCGACCAGCTCAGCGTCGGACATCCCTTCGAAGCGTCATCGTGGGCCGGACCGTCCGACCCGCAGTCACGGTACGTGTTGACGTTGCGTCAACTGCAAGGGGGCGGTTTGTTGCCTGGGACCTTGGGCTATGCGCCCGACCGCTGTGGCGTCTCGTCGTCGGCGCACGCGGCGGCGCGGCGGCGGAGCAACTCGCGCTCGGGCACATTGCGGGCCAGCGACGCCGCCCGCTCGAAGTCGGCGCGCGCCTCGTCGAGGCGGCCGAGCTTGGCAAGCAGGTCGCCGCGCACGCTGCGCACGAGGTGGTAGTCGGCGAGCTGTGCCTCATCGGTCAGCGCATCCACCAGCTCCAGGCCAGCTTCCGGACCGAACGCCATCGCGACGGCGACCGCACGGTTCAGCTCGACCACGGGGGACGGCGCGAGCTGCGCGAGCGCATCGTAGAGCGCCACAATGCCCGCCCAGTCGGTCTCCTGCGCCGTCCGCCCCCTGACGTGACAGGCGGCGATCGCCGCCTGCAAGGCATACGGGCCCAGCGCGCCGCCCAGATCCTCCGCACGCTGCAGCGCCGCGAGGCCACGCCGGATTAGGAGCTGATCCCAGCGCGCTCGATCTTGGTCGAACAGCCGGACCGGCTCGCCGCCAGGACCCGTGCGCGCGCGCAAGCGCGATGCCTGGATCTCCATCAGCGCGACGAGGCCTTGGACCTCGGGCTCTCCTGGCATGAGCTCGGCGAGGATGCGGCCGAGGCGCAGCGCCTCCTGGCACAGCGCCGGGCGCATCCAGTCGTTCCCGGCGGTCGCCGCGTAGCCCTCGTTGAAGACCAGGTAGACGACCTCGAGCACCGACGGCAGCCGGACGGCGAGCTCCGCACCGCTGGGGACCTCGAATCCGACACGCGCCTCGGCGAGGGTGCGCTTGGCTCGCACGATCCGCTGGGCCACCGTCGACTCGGAGACGAGGAAGGCGCGCGCGATCTCCTCGGTCTTGAGACCGCCGAGGACACGCAGTGTGAGCGCGACCCGAGCCTCGGTGGACAGCACCGGATGGCAGGCGGTGAAGACGAGGCCCAGGAGCTCGTCGTCGATGTCGCCGTCGAGGACGGCCTTGAGGTCTGCCGCGGCCGCCTCGCCGTCGCAGACCTCCAGCTCGCGGCCGAGCTGCTCCAGCTTGCGCTCGAACCGCTCGTCGCGGCGCAGGTGATCGATCGCCCGGCGTTTGGCGACGGCCATGAGCCAGGCGCCCGGGTTGCGCGGCACGCCTGACTCCGGCCACTGCTCGAGCGCGGCGACCAGCGCGTCCTGCGCCAGCTCCTCGGCCAGGCCGATGTTGCGCACGAACCGCGCGAGACCGGCGATGAGCCTGGCCGACTCGATCCGGTAGACCGCCTCGATCGCACGATGGGTGTCAGACGCCGTCACCGCAACGCCCACCGCACCACCGGGTGCCAACGCGAGCCAAGGCGCGCCACCGCTACTGCTGCCCGGCCACTTGGCCGCGCAGCCGCTCCTCCTGCTCGCGCAGCTCGGGGGTGAACTCCGCACCGAAGTCGTCGGCCTCGAACACCTGGCGGATCTCGATCTCGCTCTCCTGGTCGTCGGGATTGGGAACCCGCTTGACCCACTCGATCGCCTCTTCCTTCGACGACACCTGGATCAGCCAGAAGCCGGCGACCAGCTCCTTCGCCTCGGTGAACGGCCCGTCGATGACGGTGGTCTTCCCGCCGGAGAACCGAACGCGTGCGCCCTTCGAGCTGGCCTGGAGGCCTTCGCCCGCCAGCAGCACGCCGGCCTTCACCAGTTCCTCGTTGTACGCCCCCATCGCGGTGAGCAGCTCCTCGCTCGGGAGGACGCCAGCCTCGCTGTCCGCGTTGGCCTTGATCAGGATCATGAATCGCATCGCCGTGTCTCCTTTTGTGATGTTCGGCTCTTCGGGTGGTCCCGGGCCATCGGCCGAGAGTCACTGCCTCCACCCGGTGCGTCGAACCAGGGTCGGCCAGATCGACATGTCGCACAACGGAACACCGAGGACCGCGGCCTCGCGTGCAACCCTGTTCGGCCTGTTGTTCCTGCTGCCGGCCGGCGGGCGGCGCCCTAGCGTCGGCATCGTCAGCAAGACGGACGAAAGGTTGCACCGATGAGCACGACCGACGCGCTGCTGGAGAACAACCGCCGGTACGCTGCCAGCTTCGACCAGGGCCGCAAGCCGATGCCGCCAGCGCGCAACGTCGCGATCCTCACCTGCATGGACGCCAGGCTCCACCCCGAACGCTTCCTCGGTCTTGAGATCGGCGACGCGCACGTCATCCGCAACGCCGGGGGTCGAGCCTCCGACGACGCGCTGCGCAGCCTCATCATCTCCTCACGGCTGCTCGGCACTCGTGAGTACCTCGTCATCCACCACAGCGACTGCGGCATGCTGACGTTCTCCAACGACGACCTGCGCAGCAAGCTGGCCGCCGAGACGGGAGCCGACGCTTCCGAGATCGACTTCCAGCCGTTCAACGACCTTGAGGACAGCGTCCGCGACGACGTGCGCCGCATCCGACAGAACCCCTTCATCCCTGCGGACACCTCCGTCAGCGGTTACATCTACGAAGTCGAGACCGGCAGCTTGGCACCTGTCGAGGACTAGCGCCGGGGCCAGGTGACCGTGACGTCGCGGCGGCCTCCCAGATCCCGGCGGTCCGGGCTATTCCTCTTGCAGGAAGTCGCGCAGGTGCCTTGCGACCTCGTCGGGTTGGTCCTCCATCGCGAAGTGTCCTGCTTGGGCGATGAGCGCGCGCTTCGAACCTGGGATGCGGCGTTGCACCTCCTGGCTGATCCGCGGGTCCAGCCAGCCGTCCTGCTCACCCCACAGGATCAGGGTCGGCACGGCGATGGAGGACAGCAGGTCCTCGAACTCGGCGGTGTGCCGCTCGTCGAACTGGCGCAGGTTGCGCAGCCACAGCGCCTGGCCGCGCGTACCCGACCACTGGTCGAAGTGGCCGGCGAAGACGTCGTCGCTCATCTGCCGGTGGACCGCCCGCCGCAGGTGCGCGGCCGTCACCTGCGACCAGATGTGGTTGGGCATCGTCTGGTAGGCCTCGAAGTACTTGCGGATGTGGCGGGTGGTCGGCGTGATCCAGGGGCGCAGCACCACCGCGTCGATGAGCGCCAACTTCGACGCGCTGACCCCCTCGAGCAGATGCGCGCGCAGCACCGCTGCCCCGCCGATGTCGTGGCCCACCAGCGCCGGCTGCTGCAGACCCCAGGCGGTGACGAGTTCAGCGAGGGTGCGCGCGTGCACTTCGATCGACACCTCCTGCTCCTCGTAGCGCTGAGACGAGCCGAACCCCAGCAGGTCAAAGACGTAGACCTGGAAGCTGGTCGCCAGCGTGGCAGCGACCTCGCGCCACAGAAACGACGACGTCGGCGTCCCATGGACCAACACGACCGCAGCCCCCGACCCGAACGTGTCGTAGGCGACCTCGCCGCCGCTCAGCCTGACCCGCCGCCGCAGCTCCCAGCCAGTACCGCCTGTCGCAGCCATCATCTCTCCCCCGCGGCTCCCGTCGGCCTACGAAGCCGCGCTCCCACCTCTACAGCATTCGGCCGGTCCGACAATGATCCAGTGTCGCTGGTCGCCAACGGACCATCGAGCACCACGTTCTGGCGTTCTAGGCTGCGGCGCACGACCCACGGCAACAATCCAGCAAAGGAGCGGCATGCCCGTTCTGCGAATCGACCACGCGGTGTCCGATTTCGACGCGTGGAAGCGGGCCTTCGACAGCGACCCGATCGGACGGGCGCGGTCAGGCGTCCGCCGCTACCGCGTCCTACGCCCCGTCGGTGACCCCAATCACGTCATGGTCGACCTCGAGTTCGACAATGCACGTGACGCCGAAGCCAGCCGCGACGCTCTACAGGAGCTGTGGGGACGGGTCGAGGCCGAGGGCCTCATCCGCAGTCCCAGTGCGGTCATCCTCGAAGCGGTGGAGACCAAGGAACTGTGAACGGGCCAGCACCGGGCTACTCGCCGGGAACTGACGGCGTGGCGGGTGCAGAGGAAGAACGATGGCGACTGAGCTACCGGAGCTGCTCGTGCCGGACACGACGGCGTGGAGGGACTGGCTAGCCGACCACCACGCGACCGCGCCGGGAGTGTGGCTGGTCCTGCACAAGCGGGGCGGCAACGTCACCTCCCTGACCTACGCCGAGGCTCTCGACCAGGCCTTGTGCTTCGGGTGGATCGACGGGCAGGCCGCCAAGCGGAACTCGGAAAGCTACCTGCAACGGATGACCCCGCGCGGCCCGAGAAGCAGCTGGTCGGCACGAAACGTCGCCCATGTGGCCCGGCTGGAGCGGGAGAACCGGATGCACGAAGGCGGCCGAGCCGCGGTCCGCTCCGCGAAGGCCGACGGCCGGTGGGCACGCGCCTACGCGGGTCCCGCCACGGCGGACGTCCCGGCCGACCTCGCCGACGCGATTGCCGCGGATCCCCGGGCGCAGGCGATGTTCGAGGTGCTGACCGCCGCGAACCGGTACGCGTTGATCTACCGGACCAACGCGGTCAGACGTGCCGACACCAGGTCCCGCAAGATCGCGCAGTTCGTCGAGATGCTCGCGCGATATGAGGCGCCGTATCCACAGAAGCGGAAGCCGGGATGAGCCAACGGTGGGCGCGACGGCGCCGGACCCGGAAGCTCGACGAACGGGGCCTACCAGACGTCGCCGCCCCGCCAGCCGCATGCCAGATCGCCGTCCGGCGTCAATCCGCACTCACCGGTAGCACATAGATGCCGCCCTCTTCCTCCTCGGTGCGCTCGGCGCTCCCATCAACGCCGCGGCGTGTCCGCGCCGGCGTCGGTCGCGCGCACTGCGACACCTTCTACATAGCCGGTGCGCAGCGCCCGCCGGCCGTGCAGCATGCGTCGCATGACCACCGAGCCGTGCCCGATCAAGTCCCGCCCCTGCCAGACGCGGGCATGCATGCCGCCGAGGGCGTGCTCGTAGTCGTCCGTGACCTCCCCGCCGAAAGCCTCGTCGAGCAGCACCCGAATCGCCTGCAGCTCCTCGGGACTCAGCCACGCGCTGTGGGCGATTCGTGCCTCAGCCATGAGGCCATCCTGGCGGCACCACGCCGGAGTCGGTTCCTCAGCGCTCGTAGTGTCGCCGGATGCCGAGCAACGTCTCGGCTGCGCCGGCGGTCAGACTCTCGGGACGGTGACGCACCCCGAGAAACAAGCGCATCATCGCCCGGCGAACGGAACCGAGTGGCTTGGGCAACTCCCAGGACTCCTCAATCCGGGTGTGCTGATCGTCGACCGCTTCCAGCCGGTAGGTCCACCGCGTCGCGGGCACGGGCGGGGGGAACGTCACGCGGAAGGCGAACACGCGGCAGTCATCGACGGTCTCGACGGTGCAGTGGGTGAACCACCGAAACGCCCCCCGCCGGTTCCATGAACCTCCGCAGTGCCGCCAAGCGGGGAAGTCGACGTCCAGAAGGGTTGGTGCACCGGTGAACCGTACCGAAGGATTGCCAACACCTGACGCCGTGTTGGTAGGTGGTGGCGTTGGTTGGTGGAGCTGAGGGTGTCTGAGTTCAGGACATCGTTCACAGCTGTCGCGGGACATCGTTCACACCTGCGAACAAGGGGTGGACGATGGGGATGGCGCAGCTGGTCGTGACCGCGGTGGTTGTGCAAGGCCGGTCCA
>JALZLF010000125.1 GCA_030858865.1 Actinomycetota bacterium
CACGGCGGGTGTTCGAGATGATGCATCGCGTGGTCGTGCGCCCCGAGGTGCCGTTCGCCTTCGGAGGGGCGTTGACCGAGGACCTGGATCTGGTGCTCGCGATCGGCCTGGACGGCCACAACTTCGGAATGATGCTGGCCGGCACCGAGGTCGGCCGGATGCACCCCACCGCTGCCATGCCGCTGCTGGTCACCGACATGCGCGATCGCGACACCACAGAGCGCTTCTTCGCGGTCAGCGCCGAGGGCAGCCTGCGCATCACCGAGGACGTCACCCCGGTGATGTTCACCACGACGGTGCTGCAGACTCGGCGGGACTGCCTGTTCTACGTGGCGCGGCGACGCGGATAGCCGCTCGTCTCGCATCGCCGGTCAGATCGTCTCAGGTTCCGACGGCGTGGCGGCAGGGTCCCCGGTGTGCGGTGATGCGCCGTTGATACGCCAGCGGCCGTCCTCGCGCCGCAGATCGTACAGCAGGCCGAGAGTTCCGCCCGGCCCGCTGACGCGGACCAGCGCCAGGGCCTGCCCGCCCGCACCGACGCACTGCGCCAGTTCATGGCGATCGGACACCAGCACGCCGGCGAAGCCTTCAGTCATCACCTGCTCGAAGCGTTCCGGGGTGAACCCGCCGCGGAAACCGTCGGTGGCCAGGGCCAGGGCAGCCTCGAAGTCGCCATCGCGAAAGGCCTCCAGCTGCCGTCCGACGACGTCGTCGATGGCAGCCAGCCGCTGCTCGGAGCAGGCGGCGGCCGAAGCGCTCGGCGGCTCGGCGGGATCCTCCGATGACGGGGCTTGGGTGGCCGGGGCTTCGCTGGCCGGGGCTTGGGTGGGCCGCGCCGGGGAGGAGGCCGAGACCTCCAGGCGGCCGGTGTCCGGCGTGCACGCCACCAGGGCGAGCAGCGCTGCGAGCGCAACGCCGACTCGCTTCACTCCAGACCCGCGAACAGAGAGTCTTCGACAGCCTCGGTCGGCACCTCGCTGCGGGCCAGCTGGTAGTCCTCCCATGGGTGGACCTCGCGCACCAGGTCGTCGGGCACCCGGAACCACATGCCGTCCGGATCGATCTGGGTCGCGTGCGCCAGCAGGGCGGAACTGCGCGTCGCCAGGTACTCGCCGACATCGACATGGGTCGTCGACGGGTCAGTCTCGTCGGGGTCCCAGCGCTCGAGCCACTCGGCAAACGGTGACTCGATGCCCCGCTGTTGGCAGGCCCGGTGTAGGGCCTCGATCTTGTCGCGGTTGAACGCGCCGACGTAGTACAGCTTGCGCACCTGCCACGGCTGCCCGGCCTCGGGGTACGCGTCTGCGTCGGCCGCGGCGTCGAAGGCCGCGACACAGATGTCGTGGCAACGGATGTGATCCGGGTGTGGGTAGCCGCCTCCCGGCGGGTAGGTGACGAGCACGTCCGGCCGCTCGGCACGGGTGACCTCGACGAGGCGCCCGGTGGCCTGCTCGACGGGGATGTTGAAAAAGCAGTCCTGCGCCACCTTGCTGGCGTCGCCGTCGAAGTCCTCGACGTAGCCCGAGTCGCGGTAGCCCAGGTCGAACTGCTCGCGAACGCCCAGAATCTGCAGCGCGCGCTCCAGCTCTTCGCGGCGGATCTCGATCATCCGCTCGGCGACGCCCGGACGGTCCATTGCCGGGTTGAGGATGTCGCCCGCGGCGCCGTCGGTGCAGGTCACGACGGAGATGCGGTAGCCCTCCTTGGCGTAACGGGCCATCGTGCCCGCGCCCTTGGAGGACTCGTCGTCGGGGTGTGCGTGGACGAACATGGCATGCAGCTCGGGCATGGCCGCCAGCCTACCCGGCGCGTTAGCTCCAGCGGGCGCGCCAGCCGGCGCGCAGCGAGGCGGCACCGGGATCGGCGGCCAGCCCGTCGAGGTAGTCGGTGACCAGTTCCATCCCCGCCTCGACCCGTGCCTTGTCGCCCTTGAGCCTGATGACGCAGCTGGCGCCCGGATAGGAACCGACGTGCACGTCGGGGTACTCGACGACCAGGCGATCCAGCACGGGATTGAGCGTGGACTCCGGGTAGCCGTGGGCCACCTCTGCCACGTGCTGCGGCTGGCCTCGGCCGGCCAGCAGGGCGGGCTCGACACCTTCGGTCATGATCCTGCGCAGCTCGCCGGGAACGCCGGGCAACACGACGATGGTCGCACCGGCGCGGACCTGCACGCCCCCGTCCACGTCGACGGCGATACCGGGCACGAGCCCCTCGTTGCCGGGCAGCAGGTAGGCGGCCTCGGGTACCTTCGCCATCTTCCGCATCGATGCGGCATGGCCCTCCGTGACGGTGAGCCCCTGCTGCGCGGTCCACGCGAGGGCGGCACTGATCCGCTGGTCGATGGCCGGTTCGATGCGAAGGCCAACGCCGAGGTGGCGGGCCACCGACTCCAGGGTGAGGTCGTCGGGTGTGGACCCGATGCCGCCTGAGGTGATCACCACGCGCGGGCGAGAGCGGCGCAGCTCGGTCCCGAGCGCCTCGTCGATGGCGGGATGCTCGTCGGGCACGGTGACCACCCGGTCCAACGGCACACCGATCGTCTGCAAGCGCCCGGCGAGCCAACCGGAGTTGGTGTCGGCGACGAAGCCGCCGAGGATCTCGTCGCCGATCACGATGACCGAGACCCGCAGCCGTTGCGACATGAGCTCAACGATAGCCCTGGCCCGTAGCATGCCGCGCATGTACACGACGCCCGATGAGGCCCGCTCCGACCTGTACCTGGCGGGCGCCGTCTACCTGTTCGGCGACCTCATCCTTCGGATCTTCCTCGGGCTGGTGCCGCTGGACCAGATCCGATTCGTCGGCCCCGTCATCGTCGCGCTGCTGCCGTTGGCGACCACGATCCTGGTGCCCTACCTGCTGATCCGCTACCGCAAGGAGCGCCTCGCCGACTACGGCCTGACCCGATTGTCCCCGCTGTTCCTGCGCGGCGTGCTCATCGGGGCGCCGTTGTTGGTCGCGGCGGTGGTCACCGGCTGGCTGGCCGGAGCGGGACCGGGCGGTGGTCTGCCGGTGCTCGGAGTGGCCCTGGAGGGTTCCCTGCTGCTGTTCGTGCGGCGTATCACCTTCGTCTTCGGCCTCGTGCTGTTGTGCATCTACGCCACCGTCAAGGCACGCGACGCCTTCCGCAGCGACCCTCGCTACCTGCCCGCGGCCGTGCTGGAGATCGGCCGCATCCTGGCGGTGGTGTCCGCCGTCGCGTCGGCGCTGTTGATCCTGTCCACGGTGCTGGGGGGGCAGAGCCTCGTCGTACGCAGCACGCTGCTGTTGTTTCCTCTCGCGGTCGCCGGCAGCGGGTATCTGGCCTACCGGGACCTCGCGGGCCGCCAGCTCACCTCGCGCGCGATCCTGCTGACGCCGACAGTGGTCCTGGCCCTCGGCGCGTTCATCCTCAGCTTCGACGCCTACGAGTTCACCTACGGGCTTTGGCGGGCGGCGTACCTCGCTGGGATCGGCCTGATCGTCGGGGCTCTGGTCGAGTCGCAGCGGTCCGCGTGGGGCGCTCTGGGACTGGCCACGCTGGTGGCGCTGCTGACCTACCTTTGAGGGTCCGAGCCAGCTTTACCTCAGCCCCGAGGACCTTGCCATCCCCACGCCGTCCCACGCCCGGCGCCTGATCGCTGCCCGCATCCTGGTGGCTGCGGTGATGGTGGCCGGCGGCGCCTTCGGCATCGCGGTGGCTGCCCGTTCCGGGCCGCGCGAGCCCGGCAGGGGTCCCGCGCAGGTGGCTGCCGCGGCGAGGCCGGACCCGACGCCATCACCCACCCCCACGCCGTCACTTCCGCCCACGCCAACGCAATCGCCGGCTCCTGAGCCGTCGACGACGCCAACGCCCACGGCGCTACCCGCCGATCAGACCGCCTCCACCCGCCTGCAGGCCTTCACGGGGCTGTCGACCTGGGTCGACGTCGAAGACAGCCTGGAGCCAGAGCAGCAGGCCCTGATCGCCGCTGAGGCCGGCGTGCAGACGATCTACGCGCAGAGCTCGCGCTGGCGTTCGCCGCGCGACCTCCACGCCGCCGGCCGTCTCGGCCGGCTGATCGAGGCGGCCCACGACCGCGGCGTGCGCGTGGTCGTGTGGTACGTGCCGGACTTCGTGGATCTGGCGCGCGACTACCTGCGCAGCCAGAAGGCAATGGCGTTCGTCACCCCCCGAGGCGACCGTCCCGACGGTTTCGGACTCGACATCGAGGTCGAGGAGCTGACCGACACCGCCGAGCGCAGCGCGCGGCTGCTGGAGCTGTCCCAGGCGCTGCGCACCTGGGCAGGGCCGGACTACCCGATGGCCGCCATCGTGCTGCCGCCGCTGCAGCTGGACCTGCGGCCCACCTGGTGGCCCGACTTCCCCTTCGAGCAGCTGCGTGCCAGCTTCGACGTGTTCATCCCCATGAGCTACAGCTCGTTTCGGGGGACCGACGCCGGCCTCACCTACGACTGGAACCGCCGCAACGTCGCCGAGCTGCGCCGCCGCGCCGGCGACCCCGAGCTGGCGGTGCACCTGGCGGGGGGCATCGCCGACAACCTGCCGGAGGTCGGCGCCTTCGTCCGCGCCGCCCAGCAGACTGAAGTGATCGGTGCGGGGCTGTACGACCTGGAGACCACGCCCCAACAGGCCTGGGCCACGCTGGCACGCCTGCGCGTCGTGCCGTAACGCTGCCTGTTGGGGGACGGCGTTGAGGTCGCCCTGAACGTGCCGGGCCTCACCCGGACCTCGTTCAAGCCCTACTTCGACTATGTCGTCAACCAACTCCGCGAGCCGACCGTGACTCCTCGCGGGGGCGAGGACTGGCGGGACCACGCCCTGCGAGTGGCCACCAGCGCACGTGGCTCCCGCTCGCTGCGCTATCGGCTGCTCGAGTCGCGGGTGCTGAACAGGACATGCTCGAACTGCGGTGCGAAGGGATGGCTGGACTTCGACGATGAGGTTCCGCCTGGGCAAGGTCGCGCCTGCGCTTCTGTGACAAGGCCTGGCTCAAGACGTACGCCACGGTCGGCGACGTGCGACTCGACTGCTGCGGCGGATGCGCCTCCGTAACGTTGGTAGAGGTGTAACGCTCTCGAGTCGGCGTGACCGACGTGAGAACGGCCATTCTGACTGTGCTCATTGAATCGCCGCTGTGGCCAAGCACCGGTATGGCGCTGATCGAGTCTCCGCCAATTACCATGGCTGCTCCAGCCGAACCCGCCCAAGGATTGCCGCGTGGCCGAGTACCAGTACGTCATGAAGGGGCTGACCAAGGTCGTCCCGCCCAACAAGGAGATCCTTTCCAACATCTGGCTGTCGTTCTTCCCTGGCGCAAAGATCGGGGTCCTGGGTCCGAACGGGGCTGGCAAGTCGACGCTGCTGCGCATCATGGCCGGCGTCGATCCGGAGTTCGAGGGCGAGGCCTGGCCCGGTCACGGCGTCAGCGTCGGCTTCCTGCCGCAGGAGCCGGAGCTGGATCCGGCCAAGGACGTGCGGGGCAACGTTCTGGACGGGCTCGGGGACACCGCGCGGCTGCTGGAGCGCTACAACGAGCTGACCGCCAAGATGGCCGAGTCGCTCGAAGACGACGAGATGGCCAAGGTCTACAGCGAGTTCTCCGAGGTGTCCGACGCGGTCGAGGCAGCCGGCGCCTGGGATTTGGACCGCACGCTGGAGATCGCCATGGACGCGCTGCGCGTCCCGCCAAGCGACGCTGACGTGACGACGCTGTCCGGTGGTGAGCGCCGCAGGGTGGCGCTGTGCCGGCTGCTGCTGTCCCGTCCCGACCTGCTGCTGCTGGACGAACCCACCAACCACCTCGACGCGGAGAGCGTTGCCTGGCTGGAACGCCACCTGCAGGAGTATCCCGGCACCGTCGTGGCCATCACCCACGACCGCTACTTCCTCGACAACGTCGCCGGCTGGATCCTGGAGCTGGACCGGGGCAAGGGCCGTCCTTTCGAGGGTAACTACTCCGGCTGGCTGGAACAGAAGCAGGCACGACTCGGACAGGAGGCCAAGTCGGAGCGGGGCCGGCAGCGCACCCTGGAGCGTGAGCTGGAGTGGGTTCGGATGTCACCGCGCGCCCGCCAGGCCAAGTCCAAGGCCCGCCTGCAGGCCTACGAATCGCTGCTGGCGGCCGCAACCGGCGGGCGCGGCGGTGACGAGGCGAGCGGCACGAACCAGATTGTGATCCCGACTGGGCCGCGCCTTGGCGACGTGGTCGTCGATGCGCAGCATGTCGTCAAGGGCTACGGCGACCGGCTGCTGGTCGACGACATGACGTTCCGGCTGCCGCCGGGTGGGATCGTCGGCGTGATCGGCCCCAACGGTGCGGGCAAGACCACGCTGTTCAGGATGGTGGTCGGGAGCGCTCAAGTAGCCGGAGGCGGTAGCGCGTTGGAATACGAACGCCCCGACGCCGGTGAGCTGCTGGTCGGCGACACGGTGCAGCTGGCCTACGTCGACCAGTCACGCGAGGCGCTGGACCCCGACAAGACGGTGTTTGAAGAGATCACCGACGGGCGGGACACCCTGATGGTCGGCAACCGCGAGATCAACTCGCGGGCCTACTGCGCCACCTTCAACTTCAAGGGTCCAGACCAGCAGAAGAAGGTCGGACAGTGCTCGGGCGGCGAGCGCAACCGCATCCAGATGGCCAAGCTGCTGCGCACCGGCGGCAACCTGATCCTGCTGGACGAGCCGACCAACGACTTGGACGTCGACACGCTACGCGCGCTGGAGGACGCCTTGCTGGGCTTTGCCGGCTGCGCGGTGGTCATCAGCCACGACCGCTGGTTCCTCGACCGGATCGCCACCCACATCCTGGCCTTCGAGGGCGACAGCCGGGTGCGCTGGTTCGAAGGCGGCTACTCAGACTACGAGGCCGACCGGCGACGTCGGCTCGGTGCCGAGGCCGACCAGCCGCACCGCATCAAGTACCGGCCCCTGGTCCGCAGCTGACTCCCGCTTCACGCCTGCCTTCCGAGAAACTTCCGTTGGGCTGCACAGCCGGACACGTCGATACCGGGGGTGAAACCTAGGTCAACGTGAAGCCAAGGACGGCTGCCAGCTGGCGCACGGTGCCGCCAGCGCCGGCTTCGGCAGCAGAGTCCAGCGCTTGGATCGCGGCGGGCGTGTCGAGATCGTCGTCGAGTGCTGAGAAGAACGTCGCGGCGAGGTCGGGACGTTGGGCGTCGCTGCCGGCCGCGTCCCGCCAGCGCTTGAGGCCAACAGCCGCCTCCTGCAGCCCTTCGTCGTGATACGACCAGGTCGACCGGTAGTGGTGCCCCAGCAGGTAGCGACGCACCGCGCCGCCCTCGAAGCGCTCGAGAAGGTCGCCGACGAACACCAGGTTGCCAAGCGACTTTGACATCTTGACGTCGTCCAACGACACCATCCCGGCGTGGAGCCAGAAGTTGGCGAAGGGGGCTTGACCTGTGAGTCCCTCGGCTTGCAGGGTCTCAGCGGCGTGGTGCGGGAAGATCAAGTCGTTGCCGCCCCCGTGGATGTCGATCACCGACCCCAGCTCCTCCGCCGCCATCACCGAGCACTCGATGTGCCAGCCAGGCCGGCCGGCTCCCCAAGCGGTCTCCCAGCTGGGCTCGCCGTCGCCGGACGGTTGCCACAGCAAGAAGTCGAGCGCGTCGCGTTTGCCCGGCGCGTCGGGATCCCCGCCTTTCTCGGCGAAGACGGCCAGCATCTGTTCCCGGTCGAGGCCCGACAGCTGCGGCAACCGCCCGTCGACCGTGGTGTCGAAGTACACGCGGCCGTCGTCCAGCGCGTAGGCCAGGCCTCGCTGCAGCAGGCCGTGCACCGCCATGCGGATCGCGGGGATCGCCTGTGTGGCGCGTGGCGTGGCGTCAGCTCGGCGGACGTTCAGCGTGTCGAGGTCGCGGTCGAAGCGGGCACTCTCGAGCCGGCCGAGCTCGAGGTAGTCGACACCGAGTTCGCGTGCCTTTCGCAGGATGTCGTCGTCGACGTCGGTGACGTTGCGCACCAGACGCACCAGGTGCCCGCGGTGCTCGAGGTAGCGGGTCAGCGCGTCGAAGGCCACGTAGGTGAAGGCGTGACCTACGTGCGTGGAGTCATAGGGCGTGATCCCGCACACATACAGCCGCACGGTGCGTCCCGCCACGAAGGGGCGAAGCGCCCGGCTTCGGGTGTCGTACAGCTGCAGGGCCATCAACGGGTGGCAAGGCTGGTGCCCACCGAGATATTCCAGCCCCTGCTCACAGCGCCAGTCGCTGCTGCGCCAGCGCTCGGATCGGAGCCCAGGTCTGGCGGTGCAGCCGGCAGGGACCTCGGTCGCGCAACGTGGCGCGGTGCTCGGGGGAGGGGTAGCCCTTGTTCGACGAGAAGCGATACGACGGATAGTCGGGGCAGTGCCCGGTCATCAGCGCGTCGCGGTGCACCTTGGCCACGATCGAGGCTGCCGCGACCGAGGCCGCGCGGGCGTCGCCGCCGACGATGCGCTCGTTGGTGGTGCCGTAGCCGGACAGAAAATCCCAGTGGCCGTCCAGCAG
The DNA here is from genome assembly GCA_030858865.1 of Actinomycetota bacterium. GTDB lineage: Bacteria > Actinomycetota > Nitriliruptoria > Euzebyales > Egibacteraceae > JACCTL01. Next base: position 8,494 of record JALZLF010000125.1, read on the forward strand.
GCACACGTCCGGACGCAGCGACAGCCCGTCGACCGCCCGGCGGGCGGCCATCCGGATCGCCTGGGTCATCCCCAGCGCGTCGATCTCGTCGTTGGACGCCTGGCCGACCGAGACCGCAAGGGCGAAGCCGCGGATGCGCGCGGCCAGCTCCGAGCGCCGTGGCGCGTCCAAGACCTTGGAGTCGCGCAGCTTGTACATGCGCCGGTCCGACGGCAGCACGACCGCTGCATAGGTGACCGGACCGGCCCAGGCGCCACGGCCAACCTCGTCGATGCCGGCGACTACGGCACCTTGGTCCCACCAGGCCCGTTCGTAGGCCAGGCCGGGCACGTCGGGAAGCCGACGGCGACGACCGTTGGAGTACACCACGTTCTTGCGCTGGCTGGCTGGCAGCATCACCGTCACCGTAGCGCAGGTGCCGGGCTGCTCCCTGCAGCGCGCGCCAGGCGATGTGGTTGGCTTCGTTGCGGAGCCGGAACGTCGACCCCCGACAACCGGCACACGAGTAGACGTTTCGCAAAGGTGGGCCAGCGTGCCCTTCAACGGCTCGGTGCTGCCGCGTGAGATACATCGACCGGCGTATAGTGACACCAAGCAGCGAACGCAGCCGCTGCTGCGTTCCGCGTTCGGGGCCTGGAAGGACTGTCCCTCCAGCGGCGAAGAGTACGTGGAGTCCCTACGGGGCGGCCTCAATGACCGTCTGGAACGACTCGGTTGGTCCTGACCATCCTGGACTCCAGCAACCGGCCGTTGAGCGTCTGCTGGCGGCCCTCGACTGGGTGCCGGTGACCGAGGACATCGCCCGTCGCGCAGCCGCGTGGGCCCGCCGGTGCCGCCGCAGCCACAGCGGTATCGACGGCATCGACTACCTGATCGCTGCCACGGCGGACCTGCTCGACGGCTCGCTGCTGACGCGCAACATCCGGCACCTTCCGATGTTCCCAGGGCTGCCTGCTACGCGGCCCGCGCCCGCTTCCTGCGAATAGTCCGCGACTGTCTGGAGAACGAGACGGTGTACATCGGCGCCACGCGCCGCGTCGACTGGCATGAGGCGACGCTGCTCTACAGCGCCTACTTGAAGCGGAAAGGCCGCGGCCTGGATCGGCTCGACCGGGGTGAGGCAGCTGCCGTCAACGCCATCGCCGGCTACCGGGTCGCCACTGGCTCCGCTTGTCCATTCAAGTGCACGCGCTTCCAGCCCAGTCGACAGGCGCGGCAATCGTTCGGGTGACACGAGCCCAGGGTCACCGCAAGCTGAGCAGATTCTCGAGTTGGTCGACTCTCCCGATGCGGGCTGGCGGACCCAGCACGTGTGAAGTTTCGGTCAGCCGCCGCGTTCGCGCAGCGCCTTGAGGATCTCACCCGGCTTGATGTGCCGTCCGCTGGTCCTCTTGCTGTAGATGCGCTCGCCATCGACATCGACTTCGAAGACCCCTCCGCTGGACGGGACGATCGTCAGCTGGCGAATGTCCTGACCGTGGTCCTCCAACAGCTCGGCCGCCAGACCGGCGGCTCGCGAGGCGTAGCCTCAGACCGAGCAGTACTCGATTCGGATGTCCATAGCCGTTGGTTCTACCCCGACCGGCCTTGGCTATCCGCATCGCCGATGCCGCTGACGGGCCTGCCGGGCTCGCCGGGCGGCGTCCCCTCCTCGACGGCGTGGCGCACCGCTTCGGCCACGGCTTTGGCGACATCTGGGTTGAACACGCTGGGGATGATGTAGTTGGGCCCCAACTCCTCGGCGCCGACGACGCCGGCGATCGCGCGGGCCGCGGCGATCTTCATGGCTTCGGTGATGTCACGGGCGCCGGCGTCCAGCGCGCCTCGGAAGACCCCGGGGAAGGCCAGCACGTTGTTGATCTGGTTGGGCTCGTCGCTGCGGCCGGTGGCCACGATGGCGGCATGCTCGCGGGCCTCGCCCGGATCGACCTCGGGGTCGGGGTTGGCCAGCGCGAACACGATCGCGTCGTCGGCCATCGTGGCGATGTCGTCGCCGTTGAGGATGTTGGGAACGCTCACGCCGATCAGGACGTCGGCGTCCACGATGGCGTCGCGCAGGCTGCCGGACCGGTGTTCGGTATTGGTGTGGTCGGCAACCCATTGGTGGGACTCGTTCAAGGCGGCCTCGCCGGCGCGCAGGATCCCGTTGCGGTCGCAGGCCACGATGTGGCGCGCCCCCTCGGCCTGCAGCATCTTGATGATCGCCACACCGGCCGCGCCGGCTCCGCACAGCACGATCCTGGTGTCGGCCAGCTGCTTTCCCACCACGCACAGCGCGTTGGTCAGTGCGGCCAGGACCACGATCGCCGTGCCGTGCTGGTCGTCGTGGAACACGGGGATGTCCAGGCACTCGCGCAGCCGCCGCTCGACCTCGAAGCAGCGCGGGGCGGCGATGTCCTCCAGGTTGATGCCGCCGTAGGCGGGGGCCAGCAACTGCACGGTCCGCACGACCTCGTCGGTGTCCTGCGTGTCGAGCACCACCGGCCAGGCGTCGACGCCGGCGAACTGCTTGAACAACACGGCTTTGCCCTCCATCACGGGCAGCGCCGCCGCCGCTCCGAGGTTGCCGAGCCCGAGCACCGCCGAGCCGTCGGTGACGACGGCGACGGTGTTGCGCTTCATGGTCAGGCTTCGCGCGTCCTGCGGGTTCTTGGCGATGGCCAGGCAGACGCGCGCCACGCCGGGCGTGTAGGCCATGGACA
>JALZLF010000129.1 GCA_030858865.1 Actinomycetota bacterium
ACGCCACACTCCCCGCAGCGGGCGGTCAGCGCGGTCACGAGCGCGTCAAGCTCCTGCTGTGCCGTCGAGGCCGCATCGCGCTGCCCCTCGGCCACAGTCCGCAGCGTCGCGGCCTCGCCGCGTGCCCACTCGACGAGGGTGACCCACGACACCGCGAGGTCGTCACGCCGCGCGGCAGGCGGGCGGGACGCCGCAACCTTGTCTCGCGCCGTGTCGAAGTCGCTCCAGGCGCTGTCACGCCGTTGCTGAGCCGCGCGCGCCGCCTGCGCGGCCTCCCGAGCGGCCCCACGCGCCGCCCGCTCAGCGTCCCGGACGGTGACCAGCGCTGCGTCCGCCTCGCCGATCTCACGCAGGTGGCGCTCCACCTCCGCCGGGTCCGGCGTGTCCGCCAGCACCGCGTCGAGCTCGCCCAACCGCTCCAGCACAGAATCAAGGGCCTGCTCGGCTTTGACTCGCGCGTCGCGGGCCGGCGCCAAGGCGGCCTCGGCGGTGCGCAGAGCCGAGTGCGCCTCGCTCAGCGTTGCCTCGGCGGCCGACAGGCCCGGTGGCGCCTCGCGGTCGGGCACCGCAACGACCGGCCGGTCGCAGACCGGGCACGGCTCGCCGGCCACCAGCGCGGCGGTCAGGGCGTAGGCAGCATGGTCGCGACGCGCCGCCTCCAACACGGCCGAAGACGCCTGGAAACGTGTGGCCGCGGCGCGCACCAGCGCCTCGGCTTGGCCTTCCGCGTCTCGCCGGTGGGCCAGGATCGGCTCGCCCTTGGCCAGCCGAGCCGACTGCTGCTCGCGCTCTTGACGTGCGCCGCGCAAGTGCTGCAGGCCAGCCTCCTCCCCCAAGGCGGCCCGTACCTTCTCGGCCTCGTCAACGGCCGCCGCGCACGCGTCAGCAGCGGCGGCGGCTTTGGATGCGGCTCTTTCCAGCTCGGCCGCTGTCGAGGTCAGCTCCGCGACACCGTCGGGCACCCGCAGACCGCCGAGCAGCAGCGACCTGGCCGATGCCTCCTCGGCGGCCGCGGTGGCCCGTGCCTGCGCGGCGGCCAGCGCGTCCAGGCGGGGCTGTGCCGCGTCGATCTCGTCCCGCAGCGCTGCCAGCCGGGTGATGCGCTCGCCGGCGGCCGCCAGCGCCTCCGAGGTGGCACCGGCCAGCTCGTCCAGGCGGCGACCCGTCAGCTCCGCCGACGAGTCGGCGACCTGGCGCCGGCTGTTCGCCTCGCCGCGCATCCGGACGTACACCTCCATCTCCAGCAGCCGCACCAGCAGGTCCTGGCGTCCCGACGGCTTGTCGTGCAGGAAGCGCTGGAACTCGCCCTGGGGCAGCACCACGCACTTGGTGAACTGGTCGAAGCCCAGACCGAGCACCCGCTCGACCGCCGCTGTCACGCCTTCGGCGTCGCCAGCGAGCACCTCGCCACCGGACTCCAGCCGCGCCTCCTTGGTGGTGGCGCCGCCGCCGGACAGCCGCCGGACGACCCTGGCGGCCGTGAACGCCTGCTCACCGACGGTGAAGTCGAAGCGCACGCGGGCTTCGACCGCCCCGGTGGTGATGACGGGCGCGACGGTGCGGCGGTCCAGTCGTGGGACGCTGCCGTACAGCGCGAAGCACATTGCGTCGATGAGGCTGGACTTGCCGGCGCCGGTCGGTCCGGACAAGGCGAACAGATCCGCCTCGCGGAAGTCGACCGTCACCGCTTCGCGGAAGGCGGTGAAGCCGCGAAGCTCAAGCCGCGTCGGGCGCATGGGCGGCGTCAAACAACTCGTAGAACAGGGCGAGGACACGCTCGTCGGCCGCATCCCGGTCGCTCAGATACTCGCTGAACAGCTCAACCGGTGAGCGCCCGAGGCGCCACGGCGCGTCCGGTCGAGGGCTGGCGGAGTCCGGCGCCTCCACGCCGACGTCGATGGCGTTGTCGAACCATTCGCGGACCTGCTCGGCCATCCCGGCTCTCTGCTGGCCGGGCACGATCACCCGCAGGTAGTCGTCGCCGGTGGTGCCGGCGAGCGCCTCCAGCTCGTCCAGGGTCCCCCGCAACGTGCGCAGCCGCCGGCCGGCCGACAGCTCGACGGTCCGCACCTCGGCGGGGCGACCCGGCGCCGCCTCGACCAATACCACCGCCTTGCTGTCCCCAGCCTCGCCGAAGTCCAGCTGCAGCGCAGACCCCGAGTACCAGGCGGGGCAGGCGGCGGGGACCGACTGCGTGCGGTGCAGGTGGCCCAGGGCGACGTAGTGGGCGGAGTCGGGGAACGCGGTCGCCGCGACGGCGTAGTCGAAGATCGTGTGGGCGGTGCGCTCGCCGCCGCCCAGAACGCCGCCGGCCACCATGAGATGGGCCACGGCGAGGTTGACCGTGTCGGTGTTGAACCCCTCGCAGAGCCGCTCGATGATCACCTTCGCGCGAGCGTCGTAGCGGCCGGCGTGCTGATCGGCGTCCAGCCCCATCAGCTCGTCGGCACGAACGATGCCGCGTTGCGACAAGAACGGCAGCAGGGCGATCCTCGCCGTCTCCCCGGAGGCGACCTGCACAGTGAGCAGACCGCCGTCGTCCGGCCTGACGAGCCGCGCCCCGCTGTGCACCCCCGCGGCGGTCAGCAACGGCGCCACGGCGTCCAGCCGGAAGGGGTTGTCGTGGTTGCCCGCCACCACCACGACCGGCGCGACCTCGGCGAGATCCAGCAGCGCTCGCCAGACGATCCGCTCCGCGTCCGGCGCGGGCGCCGCGGTGTCGAACTGGTCACCGGCCACCAGGACGAGGTCGACAGCCTCGGCGCGGGCCACCGCAACGATCTCGGCCAGCACCGCCTCGTGCTCGACCGCACGGCTGCGGCCGCGGATCGTGCGCCCGACATGCCAGTCGGAGGTGTGCAGGATCCGCATACCCGCAGCCTAGTCGGCGGCTGTGACAGGGTCCGCAGCGCGTGGGTGCTTGCGCCGACCCGCCGAGTGGGGTCGGATTGGGCCATGGATGATTTCGCGCTGCGAGGCCGGTTGTTGGTTGCGGCGCCTTCGCTGACCGACCCGAACTTCCGCCTGGCGGTTGTGCTCCTGCTCGACCACACCGAGGACGGCGCCGTCGGGGTCCTGCTCAACCGCCCCAGTGATGTGCCCCTGGCCTCGGCGTTGCCCCAGTGGCAGCGGCTGGCGACCGCGCCCGACGCGGTGTTTCTCGGCGGGCCGGTGCAGCGCGACGCCATCGTGGCGCTCGGGCGGACCCCGATCGCCGGCGACAGTCCGTTGCAGCGCATTCTTGCGGGAACCGCGGTGGTCGACCTGCAGATCGACCCCGACCAGCAGCCGGCCGACCTGCACTCGGTGCGGCTGTTCGCCGGCTACTCGGGGTGGGGCGCCGGTCAGCTGGAAGCCGAGATCGACGCCGGCGGCTGGTTCGTTCTCGACGCCGAGCCCGACGACGCGTTCACCGACGAACCCGACAAGCTGTGGGAGCGTGTCCTGGTCCGCCAAGGCGGAATATTCCGCGCGGTCCCGCACGACCCCACCCTCAACTAAGGACGCGACGTGCGCCTCAACGTCATGTTGGAACCACAGGAGGGGTTGTCCTACGCCGACATCCTCGCCGTGGCGCAGCGCGCCGAGCGACTCGGTTTTGCGGGGCTGTACCGCAGCGATCACTACAGCACGGTCACCGGCAGCGGCCAGACCGCCCCTTCGACCGACGCGTGGGCCACGCTGGCCGGCCTCGCCCGCGACACCTCGCGCATCGCCCTGGGCACCATGGTCAGCCCTGTGACCTTCCGGCGCGCCGGCAACCTCGCCAAGGTCGTGGCCACCGTCGCCGAGATGGCCGGGACCGTCGGCGGCGCGGCGCGGATCCACCTGGGCCTAGGCACCGGCTGGCTGGAGACCGAGCACCGCCAGCACGGCTTTCCCTTCGAGGACGTCGTCACCCGCTTCCGCCGTCTCGACGAGCAGTTGCAGATTCTGCGGGGCCTGTGGGATCCCGACGCTGAGGCCTTCGACTTCGACGGCGAGTTCGAGCAGCTGCAGGCGGCCCACTTCTGTCCCAAGCCCGACCCTCGTCCCCGCATCGTCGTCGGGGGATCCGGGTTGCGCAAGACGCCCCGGCTGGCCGCCCGCTACGCCGACGAGCTCAACACGCCGTTCAAGTCGCCCGAGGAGTGTTCGGCCCTGCGAGCGGCCCTGGATGAGGCCTGCGAGGCAGAGGGCCGCAACCCGTCCACGGTCAGCTTCTCACTGATGACCGGCTGCGTCGTCGGCCGCGACGAGGCCGAGGTGCGGCGGCGTGCCCAGCGCCTGTACGAGCGGTCCGATCGCGACGGCAGCTTCGATGAGTGGTTCGACGGCTTCGCCGGCCGAGGGGTCCTCGGCACGCCCGAGCAGGCTGCCGACAAGCTGGGCCGGCTGGGCGAAGCCGGCATCCAAGCCGTGATGCTGCAGCACCTGCTGTACGACGATCTCGACATGCTCGACGTCGTCGCCGAGGACATCGCGCCCCGCCTCTAGACCCGGACTGAAGGCGTCCAGGGTGGCGCATCAAGGCATCGAGCTGGTTATGCTTTGATGTATGAGGACGACGCTGACGCTCGACGCTGACGTGGCCGCCCAGCTCAGGCGCCTGCGCGCCCGCACGGACCGCCCGTTCAAGCAGCTGGTCAACGACGTGCTGCGGGCCGGGCTCGCGAACCTGGATCGCGCGGAGCCGGCGACACGCGGGCCGTATACCCGTGCCGTGTCGCTGGGCCGGCCGCGTCTCCGCGCGCTCGACGACGTCAGCGAGGCGATGGCCATCGCTGAAGGCGACGACTACCGGTGATCGCGGTCGACGCGAACCTGCTCGTCTACGCCCATGTCACGACCTTTGAGCAGCACCAGGCCGCCAGGCAGTGGCTCGAGGAGCAGCTGGCGACGCTGCCTCGCGTGGGTCTGCCCTGGCCGAGCCTGCTGGCCTTCGTGCGGCTGGTGACCAACCCGCGCGTCTTCTCCGAGCCCGAGTCCGTCGCCGACGCCTGGGCCCAAGTCGAGGCTTGGCTTGACGCCGAGCCCGTCTGGACGCCGACCCCCACAGATCGACATCGCCAGCTGCTCGGCGAGTGCCTGCAGGTCTCGGCGCTGCGCGCCAACGACGTCCCGGACGCCCACCTCGCCGCGTTGGCCATCGAGCACGGGCTGCGGCTTGCGACGACCGACAGCGGCTTCGCGCGGTTCGACCGACTCGAGTGGTTCAACCCGCTGACCGCCCGGTGACACGTGAATCGCCGACGCTCGTCGGCGGCGATTTCTCATGACCTCGGTGGTGGCGGTCGCACAGCGACTGTCATGGAATGCTGAGGTCAGTCGTCGGCGATGACGACGTGCACCTTGACGTGCTCGCCTGAGCCGGCGGCCTCGAACGCCCGCGCGGCGTGCTCCAGGGGCAGCTCCGCGGTGACCAGCTCGTCGAGTGGCGCGTCGGCCACCAGGTCAATGGCGCGCAGGACGTCGGAGCTGACGTACATCGCCGTGCCCTGCAGCCGCAGCTCGCGGTCCTGTACCAGCTGCAGCGGGATGCGCACCGGCCCGCTGGGTACGCCGACGACCACCACCGTGCCGCCGTTGAGTGCCAAGGCGATCGAGGAGTCGATCGACACCTGGTGGGCAACGCAGTCGAAGATCACGTCGGGCCGGTGCGCCAGCCCGCTGCGGATACGTGTCACGACGTCGTCGGCGTTGGGGTCGACGATCATGTCGGCGCCGAGGCGCCGCGCCCGCTCGCGCTTGGACCGCAGCGGATCGGTGACGGCGACCCCAGCCGCGCCCGCCGCCCTGGCCGCCAGCAACAGTCCCAACCCGATCGTCCCCGCCCCGAGCACGGCCACGACGGCGCCCGACACCCCGCCCGCCAGGCGGATCGCGTGCGTCGCGGTGGACAGCGGCTCCACCAGCGCAGCCGCCCGCATCGACATGCCCGCCGGCACGACGTGGAAGCGCTCGGCGGGGGCCACGAAGGCGTCCGCCAGCGCCCCGGCGGTCTGGCAGCCGACCACCCTCAGCCGCTCACACAGGTTGTAGCGACCTGTCGAGCAGTGCTGGCAGCGTCCGCAAACCAAGTTGGGTTCCAGCAGCACCCGGTCCCCGACCGCCAGCGAGTCGACGTCTTCGCCGACCGCGGCGACGACCCCCGCGACCTCGTGGCCTGGCGACACCGGCAGGTCGACGAAAGGGTGGCGTCCCGCCAGGGCGTGCAGGTCCGAACCGCAGATGCCGACCCTGCGGCTGCGCACCCGCACCTCGCCCGGCCCCGGCTGCGGCACCGGAGTGGCGCGCAGCGACACCACCCCTGGCTCGTCGATCCAGGCCCTGCGCATCAGCGGCGCTTCGTCGTGTGCCCTACCGCTGTCGCTTCTCGAGGGCGTCATATCCCCTCGAACGGGTCGTCGGGCACCGGCGTGGCAGCGGGGTTGGCGCCAGCCTCGCTGGGGCGCGTAGCCCAGGACGGGAAGGGGAACTGCACCACCAGCGGCACCGGCAGCTCCGGCTGACTTACCAGCATGGTGCCGGGCTTGAGGATCGTCGCGCGTTGGCGCTGCACCGTTGGCAGGAACCCGTACTCCTCGCGTGAAGCCTCGGCGGAGTCCAGCCGCCCGACCACCCGGATCGCGGAGTTGGCGATGATCCGCCGCTCCACCTCGGACGCCGTCTGCTGAGCGCCGATGAGGATGATGCCCAGCGAGCGGCCCCGCTCGGCGACGTCGAGCAGGATCTCCTTGATGGGACTGGAGCCTTCACGCGGCGCGTACTTGTTCAGCTCGTCGAGCACGACGAACAGCAGCGGGCGCGCCTGCCCGGTGCGCTCCTTGTCCTCGAAGGCCTTGCGCAGGACAACGCCCACCACGAACCGCTTGGCCCGGTCGTGCAGGTTGTGCAGGTCGACCACCGTGACCTGGCGGACGAGGTCGATGCGGTGGCGTGCGGGGTTGGCGAAGTCGCCACGGACGAGATGCTCGACGTGGCGCACCGACGCCAGCAGCCGGCGGATGAACGCGTTGACCGTGCCCTGCCCGATCGAGCGTCCCGCCCAGTCGTAGCGGGTCGCCTCGTCGTCGACGCGCTCCACCACCAAGTCGACCAGCTGACGGAAGGTGCGCACCCCCACCCCGTCCAGGCGCACGCCGCCGTCACCGAGATCGACGGCCTCGCGCAGCTGTGACATCACCTGGTGAACGACCATCGTGTACTGCTGGCGATCGTCCTCGGCGTCGGCGAACAGGAACGGCAGCAGGTCAGCGCGGCAGAACTCGTGCAGCGACCAGAAGAACGAGGTGACCCCCTCGGAACGGGAGGCAACGTCCGGCACCGCGTTGGCCGCGCCGCGCCGCGGCGGCGCGTGCACCGCCACCGACGGGAAGGCCCCCGCCGGGAGTCCGAGGCAGCCGTAGCGGGCGCGCTGCTCGTCGTCCAGCCGGATGTTGGGATGGTCCAGGAACAGCAGGTCCTCGCCCTTGACGTTGAAGATCAGCGACTTGGTGTTCTGGGCGCCGATCCCCAGCGCGCCCGAGTTGAACAGCGCGTACAGCAGGAAGGTCGCGTACGTCGTCTTGGTCGCCACTCCCGACACGCCGCTGATGTTGACGTGCGCACCTCGGGTGCCGTCGAGGAACTCGAGGTTGACGAACAGGGGCTCGTCCTCTCGCGACAGCCCCGCGGGCAGCCGCTGCTCCATCTGGTCGAAGAACAGCGCGGCGTCGCGCTCGCTGCCCTCGGCGCGGCGCACTGCCGTGCCCGGCAGGGGCGGTACGAACACCTCGGGCTCGAAGCGGGTGGCCTGGACCTGCGCGGCCTCGGACACCTCGGCGGGCAGGATCCCGTCGGCGATGAGGAATACGTCGGAGTCGAAGCGGGCGCCCTCATGGCGAGCGCGGACCTGGCCGACCATCCCGAACAGCCGCACCGGCTCGCGGCCCGGCAGTGCCCGCTCCAAGGCGACGACGTCGTCGAGCTGCAGGAACTGCCCTGGCGCCACGGCCACCCAGAACTCCAGCGGGGTGGAGTCCTCGGTGCCGATCACCCGCCCGACGGGCGGCACCTCGGTGCGATCGTCTGCCACGTTCCCTCCTTGACGGGCGGAAGGCTAGCGTGGCCAGGCCATTTCCAGCGCGACAACACGGTCGCGGATACGACCAGGCGGTTCCCGGCGGCACCCGGCTCGCGGGGTACGTCAGCTTGGCCGACGACAAGGTGGACCTGAACGTCGGCGCAGCGGCCTAGCAGGAGACGGGCTCATGCAGTTGCAGACCGCGGCCATCCGCGCCGCCGCCGGGGGGTTGGCCGAGCGGCTGATCACCCACCGCCGCACGATCCACCGGCGCCCGGAGCTTGGCTTCGCCGAGCACGCCACCGCCGCCTACATCGAGTCGGTGCTCGACGACCTGGCGGTGGCCCACCGCCGCGTTGTCGGAACCGGCGTCGTCGCCCTCCTGCCAGGCGCGGGGACCCGGTGCGTCGGCGTCCGGGCTGACATGGACGCCCTGCCCGTCCCTGAGGCGCCCGGGCGGGACGGCTACCGCTCGGAGTTCGAAGGGGTGTCGCACGCCTGCGGTCACGACGGCCACGTTGCGGTGCTGCTCGGCCTGGCGGAGCTGCTGGCGGGGGTCGACGAGCTGCCGCTGACCGTTGCGCTGTACTTCCAGCCCGCCGAGGAGGGCCCTGGCGGTGGGCAGCCCATGGTCGCCGCCGGCGTGCTGGACGACCCCCGGCCCGAGGCCGTGCTGGCGCTGCACGTGGCCAGCGCGCACCCCAGCGGCACCGTCGCGATCCGCACCGGACCGTCCAGCGGCTCCAACGACACCGTCACCATCACCATCCACGGCGTCGGCGGTCATGCCGCACATCCCGACACCGCGGTGGATCCGGTACCGATCGCCGCTGCGCTGATCACCGCAGTTCAGCAGCTGGTGACGCGCGAGGTCGACCCGGTCCAGCCGGTGGTCGTGACCTTCGGATCCATCCACGGCGGCCACCGCGACAACGTCATCGCGTCATCGGTCACCCTCAGCGGCACCATCCGCGCCCTGCACGAGCACAACCGTGCGCTGCTGAACCGGCGCATCCCCGAGCTGGCGCACAGCATCGCGGCGGCTCACCGCGCCACGGCCACGGTGGACCTCGAGTGCGGCTACCCGGTCGGCGTCAACGACCCCGCGCTGACCGAGCAGGTCGCGGTGGCCGCCGCGGCCGTCCTCGGCGCCGACCGGGTGGTGCGGGTATCAGAGCCCAGCCTGGGCGCCGAGGACTTCTACGCTTTCGGCGAGACCGGGCTGCCCGTCAACATGTTCCAGCTCGGCATCGCCGATGCCGCCCGGGGCATCACCGCGCCCCACCACAGCCCAACGTTCGATCTGGACGAGGCGGCGCTGCCGGCAGGCGTCGCCGTCTTCGCCGAAACCATTCGGCGTCTGGCGGCGGCCGGGTGAACGACCGCTCGACGGGCGTCAGGCAACCCAGGCGGGCGCGTCGGCGTCCGACAGCGCAGGACCGGTAGCCGGGCCGGCGCCCAGCGCCACCGCAACCCGCGCCGCCAAGCCCGGTAGCCCCCAGCCGGCCAGATGCGCCGCGATCTGCTCCACAGGCACGCTGCGCCGGCACGCCGCCACATCGACGGGCAGGTCCCGGCGGATGGTCATCAGCCCGACGTTGCGCCGGAACACCGAAGCCGGGTCGGCCAGGTCGTTCAGCAGCGCCTGACCCAGCGGGCGGCCAAGGACGCTGAGGCAGCCGATCGGGTCGGCGCCGGCCTCGGCGACGGTCGCGTAGGCCCGCAACAACGCAGCCGCGCGGCTGGGCCCGATGCCGCGGATGCCGGGCAGGTTGTCGGAAGTGTCCCCGCGCAGCGCCGCGAACTCGACGTACTGGGCCGCGCAGACCCCGATCTCGGCGCGCAGCCGCTCGGCGGTGACCTCCACGGCACGGTCCATGCCCGAGGTCAGCCGCAGGACCGTGGTCCGCTCACTGATCAGTGCGTAGGCGTCGCGATCGGAGGTTGCCACCACGCAGCGCCAACCAGCGGCCTCGGCGCCACAAGCCGCCGAACCGATCACGTCGTCGGCCTCCCAGCCTTCGGGCACGACGACGGCGACACCGAGCTCACGCAGCGCCGTGGGCAGCCGTTCCAGCAGGGCGATCAGTGCGGGGTCCTTGTCGCCGCGGTTGGCTTTGTAGCCCGACCAGCGCTGCTTGCGCACCGACGATCCGCGGCAGTCGAAGCCGACGATCACCGCGTCGGGGCCGATGATGTCGGTAACGGCGACCAGCAGCGCCAGGAAGCCGTAGAGCCCTCCACGGTCGGCAACGGCGCCGTAGGCGTGGAAGGCCCGGTGCGCCAACGAGTTGCCGTCCACCGCCAGCAGCGTCGGACCTCGCCTCGGTGCCGGCGGCGGCTGCCGGTGGGCGGCTGGCGCGAGCGCGCGGTCTGGCTGGGCGGCTGCGGGCGGCTCCGCTTCGACGTCGAACAGCGACAGGTTCTCCATGTCCGTCTACTTTGCCTGATCGGCGGGCGCCACTGGGGGAGCACGCGACGTGAGCACCCGCCTGCTCGCGCCCGCCCTACGCGGTGGCGCCCAGGCGGCAGGCGTCGCGGCCGTCGGCCTTCACCTCGTACAGCGCCCGGTCCGCCCGAGTCAGCAGCGTGGCGTCGTCCTCGGCGGCACCGGCCACCGCCACGTCGATGGAGGCGGTCGTCCATCCGGTCGCCGCGACCGCCTCGCGCAGCCGTTCCGCGGCCGCCAGGGCGTCGGCCTCGCCGGTGACCCCGAGCACGGCGGCGAACTCGTCGCCGCCGATGCGGTACAGCGCGTCACCCTCACGCATGGCGGCCGACAGCGCGGACGCCACCTCGACCAGCACGCGGTCACCGACCTGGTGGCCGTGGGTGTCGTTGATCGACTTGAAGCCGTCGACGTCGAGGACCAGGACCGCGTGCCGCCGGCGGTCGGAGGTCCGCTGGCGTGCCGCGGCCAGGGCGGCGTTGAATGTGGCGTGGTGGCCAAGGCCGGTCAGCGGGTCACGCTCGGCGCGCTCGCGCAGCTCGGCCATCGTCTCGGCCGTCAACAGGCAGCCGGCCGCCTGCACCGCCAGCAGCTCCAGGCGTTCGAGCTGCTCGGTGTGGGGCGGCACCGGCGACGGGTCGGCGACGACCAGGACGCCCATCTGGCGACCTCCAGCTGACAGCGGCAACACGATGACGGCGTGCGCCCCGGCCTTGCGGAAGGCGTCCTGTCCGGCGAAGCCGACGCCGCTGGGCTCGCCCATGGTGTAGCAGGAGCCGCCAGCCTCGACCCAGGACGCGATCGTGGCCAGCCCTGCCGTGTCGATCGAGCACAACGCCGTCGACAGCCGGCCGGTGCGGGCGGTGACGGCCGGCACGCCCCGGGCGTCGAACAGCACCAGGAACGCCGACTCCATCCCCGCCATCTCGCAGGCAGCCGCCAGCGCGTAGTCGGCGACCCTGCTGGAGTCGGTCAAGCACGCCAGCTCGGTGACATGGCGCACCAGCTGCTGGGAGGGTGACTCGCGTGGGCGACCCCCCAGCTCGGCCAGCCGCGCTGCGAAGGCCGAGGCGGCGGCCTCGACGATGCGCACATGCTCGTCGCCGAGGTCGAACTCGGCTTCGACGTTGACCGCGCCGACCACGGTTCCCGCGTGCCACACCGGCACGCACACCTCGCTGGCGACGTTGGGTGCCGCCTCGATGTAGTCGTCGCTGTGCTGGGGGCGGATCAGCATCGTTGTCCCGTTGCCGACCGTCGTGCCGATCACGCCGCGCCCCGGTGGTATGCCGTCCTGCACCTGCCAGTAGCCGCGCATCGCCCGGCAGCGCAGGCGGCCGCCACGTTCCAGATACAGGCTCGGCAGCGGCATCCCGGCTGCCACGAGGTGTTCGACGACCGCGCTGGCAGCCTCGTCGATGGTGCGCGCGGCCGACAGCCGCCGCGTGAGCGCGGCGTCCCGATCATGCCGTGTTGAAACTCGGGACCCCATGCGATCTTTCGTCGGCGGAGGAAGGGCAAAGGTTGAGGCGGCTGTCCCTGTCGGCCCTGGCCTCAGCGCTCGGCGGCGTCCGTACGCTGCGCGCGCAGGGCCCGTTGCGTCGCGTCGCGGGCCTCGGTGACGAGCCGGCACCCGGGCGGGGGCAGCGCTGGTGACGCCAAAGCGCGATCGGCCACCGCCACGGTGGCCTGTTCGACGAAAATCCCCGGGTACAGCCCGCCGGTGAGCAGCAGCGCCTCTTCGGCGTCGCGCTTGGACCAGGCGCCGGGCAGGACCTCCAGATAGCGCTCGGCGTAGGGGCGTAGCAGTTCGAGCTGGCCGCGCTGCCAGAAGCCCGCCACCAGGGCACGCATCATCGCCAGCGGTGGCGGCGGCCGTTCGGTCAGAGCCGTCCAGGCCCGCGCCTTGGCTTCGGCTGCCGGCATCGCGGCGCGCGCTGACGCCGCCCTGCGCCTGCCCATGTCGGTCGGGTCGCGCCCGAGCTCGGTTGCGATGTCGACGTCGGCGGCCTCCCCGGCCGCCGCCAGGACCGTGAGCAGGTACCAGCGCAACTCGGTGTCCACAACCAGTCCCGCAACCGGCGAACTGCCGTCCAGCAGTCCCCGCACGGCGGCGAGCTGCTCGCCGGTGTCCGCGGCGGAGGCGAGTGCCCGGACCCAGATCAGCTGACGGTCGCTGCCGGGCTCGGCTGCCTTCAGCTCGGACTGCGCGCGGTCGGCGACCTGCCGGCGGGCGGTCGAGCGGTTGGCCGGGTCGCCGTAGCGGTCGATCGCCGCCGAGGTCTGGGTCAGCAGCTGGGTGAGCACGCCGACGTCGGACTGCAGCCTCGCATGTCTGACGACCAGCGCGACCCAGCGGCGCGCCGCCAGCTCGCCGTCACGGGTCATGTCCCACGCCGCCTGCCAGCACAACGCCTGCGACAGCGGATCCGACAGCGCGCCGAGGTGCGCGGTGATGGTGTCCACCGAGCGCTCGTCCAAGCGCACTTTGGCGTAGGCCAGGTCGCCGTCGTTGGGCAGCAGCAGGTCGGCCAGCGGTTCGCCGGCAAGGCTGTTCACCGGGGTCCGTGCGCCGTCGACGTCGGCCTCCACGCGGCGGCGCAGCGCGAGCCGACCGCCGTCCAGGTCGTACAACCCCAACCCCACCCGGTGCGCCCGCAGCGTCGGGTGGGACTCGGTTGCCGCCTGCCGCACGGCAACCTCGCCGTAGCCGCCGTCGTTCTCCTCAGCGGTGACGCGCAGCGTCATGACCCCCGAGGTCTGCAGCCACTGCTCGGCCCACACCCGCAGGTCGCGACCCGACGCCTGCTCCAGCGCCTCGAGGAAGTCGGTCAGCTCGGCGTTGGCCCAGGCATGGCGCGGGAAGTAGTTGCGCAGACCCTTGACGAAGGCCTCCTCGCCGACCCAGGCCACCAGCTGGCG
Source organism: Actinomycetota bacterium (assembly GCA_030858865.1). Lineage (GTDB taxonomy): Bacteria > Actinomycetota > Nitriliruptoria > Euzebyales > Egibacteraceae > JACCTL01. The sequence goes on from JALZLF010000129.1 coordinate 13,416, forward strand.
CAGCACCGCCGCACCCTTGGCGTAGGTGATGCCGTCGAAGTTGTTGCGCACCGAGTCGGTGTCGACCATGTCGGCCACCACCGGGTGGGTGGAGGGCAGCTGGTCCTGGCTGTAGGCCCATGACTTCATGTCGTAGGCGAAGTCAGCCCAGGCGCCATCAAACCGGGTCGCCGAAGCCATGGCCTGGAACGCCATGTAGGTCGCGAAGCTCTCGTTGAGCCACAGGTCGTCCCACCAGCGCATCGTCACCAGGTCACCGAACCACATGTGAGCCAGCTCGTGCAGGATCGTCTCGCCGCGGCGGCGGCGGTTGGCCGCGGTCACCTTCGAGCGGAAGATGTAGGACTCGGAGAAGGTCACGCAGGCCGCGTTCTCCATCGCCCCGGCGTTGAACTCGGGAACGAAGACCTGGTCGTACTTGTCGAACGGGTACGGGTGGTCGAAGGTGGCGGTGAAGAAGTCGAGGCCCTGGCCGGTGAGGGTGAAGATCTCGCCGGCGTCGAGGTGTGCCAGCAGCGAGCGGCGGCAGAACAGCCCCAACTCGACGTCGCCGTGGCGTTGCGACACCTCCTGGTAGGGACCGGCCACGACGGCAGTCACGTAGGTCGACAACGGCGGAGTCGTCGCGAAACGCCAGCGACCCGCTCGCCCGTGTTGTGGCCGCTGCACCGCCTTGGCGCTGCTGATGACGGTCCATTCCTCGGGCGCGTCGACGGTCACGGCGAACGCGGCTTTGAGGTCGGGCTGGTCGAAGCAGGCGAACACCCGGTGGGCGTCGAACGGCTCGAACTGCGTGTAGCAGTACACCGCGCCGTCGACCGGATCGGTGAACCGGTGCAGGCCGATCCCGCTGGTCTGGTAGGCGCAGTCCGCGACCACCTCCAGCTCGTTGTCGGCCGCCAGGTCGTCCAGCGCGAGGCGGAAGCCCCCGAAGGCCTCGGCCGGCAGCCGGCGCCCGTTCAGCCGCGCGGATGCGACGCGGCGCGCGTCGAGGTCGATGAACGTGCTGGCTCCGGGCTCGGCGCAGCCGAACCGCGCGACCGTGGTGCTGACGAACGTCGGGTCGTGGCCGGTAAGGACCAGGTGCACGTCATAGGAGCGCACCGTCAGCATGCCCGAACGGGTGAACGCCTCGTCGCGCGTGAGGTTGTCGGCGGTCGACATCTGCAGGTAGCTCCTGGGGGTCAGTCCCAGTCGGGTGCGGAGGGCGGGTCGATGATGCGCTGGCCCCGCTCGAGCTCGTCGAGGCGGGACAGCTCCTCCTCGGTCAGCCGCAGGTCGACGGCCTCCAGGTTCTCCCGCAGATGTTCGCGGCTGCTGGCCTTGGGGATTGCCATCACGCTGTCCTGCGCCAGCAGCCAGGCCAGCGCCACCTGGCCGGGGGTCGCATCGTGGGCCGAGGCGACGTCGTTGACTGTCTCGTCGTCCATCACGGCCCCGCGCGCCAGCGGCGAGTAGGCCGCGACGACCATGTCGTGCTCGCGTGCCGCTGCCAGCACCGCCTGTTGTCCCAGGAAGGGGTGGTACTCGACCTGGTTACAGGCCACCGGGGCCAGGCGCGCGGCCTCGACGAGCTGCGCCGACGTGAAGTTGCTGACCCCGACGTGACGGATGGCACCCGCCTCGCGCAGCTCGACCATCGCCGACAGCGTCTCGTCCACCCGCTCGAACTCGGCCGGCCAATGGATCAGCAGGAGATCGACGTAGTCGGTGCCTAGCTTGTCGAGACTCTCGCGCGTCGAGCTGTGCACCCGCTCGGTGCTGAGGTTGGAGGTGCCCAGCTTGGTGGTGATGAACAGCTCCTCGCGGTCGCTGCCGTCGATTCCCGCTCCGACATCGGCTTCGTTGCCGTACCCCTGGGCGGTGTCGATGTGGCGGTAGCCCAGCTCCAAAGCGGTCGCGATGGCATCGCGGCACGTCGCACCCTCCAGCTCCCAGGTCCCGAGACCGAGCGCCGGCACACGCCGACCTTCCAACAACACGTACTGCATGCTTGCTCCTCCGAGCTCGAACGATTCCGCAGCCCTACCCACCATCCGCGGCGGTTTCACCCCGCTGCACAGGCTCGCGCAGGCTCTTGCGGATCAGCAACGGATAGCCCACCAGGCCGATGAGCGCGAACGAGAACCACTGCAAGGCGTAAGACAGGTGTGGGCCTTCGCCCAGATCCATCCGCTCGGGCGTGCGAGGAAGCGCTCCAGCCGAAGGTTGCTGGCGCCCGAGCAGAACATAGAAGTCGTACAGGGACTCACCGATCTGGGGCTGCAGGCGTGCCACGTCGACTCCCGACAGATAGTCGACCTCGGCGTCGGTGCCGCTACGCGACCCGAAGCGGTGGGCAGTCTGATCGGGCATCACGATGCCCTCGACGTGCACGTCGCCGGCTGGTGGCGCGGCCTGCGTCACCGGAGGGTCGTCCAGTGCGAAGGGCACCCACCCGCGATCGATCAGGACCGCTTGACCGCCTTCGGTCACCAGCGGTGTGACGACGTGGTGGCCCGGCTCCTGGTTGTCGCTTCGGGGGCTGAGCAGCACCTCCTCGGCCGGCACGTAACGCCCGTCCACCGTGACGCGCCGGTAGGCCAGGGCGGCGGGTTCTGGACCGACCTCGTCGAGGACGTCGGCCAGTGGCTCGGCCGGTACCGTCAGGCGCTGCGAGATCAAGGCGTTGCTGTCGCGCCGTTCGTCCAGCCGTCGCAGCTGCCACAGGCCCAGGTTGACGAACAGAATCGCGACGGTCAGGACCACGACATGTGCGACCAGCCAGCGAGGACGCAGCAGGACCCTGATTCGGGATGCGGCAGGTCGGTCCGGGACATCCCGTCGAGCCGGATCGGTGCGGACCATGCCACCATTGTGGCGCGCCGCTCGCGGTCAGCCGGCCACGGCGACCTGCCGTTGGGCCAGGTAGGTGTCCAGCTTCTTCTTGATGCGCTGCAGAGCGTTGTCGATCGACTTGGTGTGCCGGTTGAGGGCCTCGGCGATCTCGACGTAGGTCTCTCCCTCGACGTAGCGCTGCAGGACCTCCACCTCGAGGTCGGACAGGATCTCTGCGAAGTACTCCTCCAACATCGCCAGCTCAGCGGCGGACACCACCGAGTCTGCGGGGTCTACAGCCTCGGCCGCGATCTCGTCGATGATCTCGGCGCCAGCGTCGGCGTCGTGATGCGCCGGCAGGTGCAGCGACACGTAGCTGTTCAGCGGCATGTGCTTGTGGCGGGTCGCGGACTTGACCGCGCTGATGATCTGCCGGGTCACACACAGATCGGCGAAGGACCGGAAGCTCGAGCGGGTCGGATCGAAGTCCCTCACGGCCTTGTACAGGCCGATCATGCCCTCCTGCACCACGTCCTCGCGGTCGGCGCCCGCCAGGAAATAGCACCGTGCCTTCTTGCGCACGGCGACGCGGTAGCGGGTCAAGAGCAGGTCGAGCGCCTCGTCTTCGCCCGCCCAGCAGCGAACGACGAGGTCTTCATCAGCTTCGGACAGCTGCGCGGAGCCTCCATGCGGCGAAACGGAAACCACGGGCGTCAAGACGTCCTCCCCGCCAGTCATGCTCGTGGCGGCGGCGGCACACCACATCGCATTCTCCACGTATACCCCGCCGGTCGCCTCCACGATCGGTACCCGTGCGTTGAGCGCACTATGCAACGTCTCCGTGCGACCTTCGGCGGGCCACCTCGAACAGGGCGACCGCCGCGGCGGCGGAGGCGTTGAGCGACTCGAGCGCACCGGACATCGGAATGCGCACCAGCTGGTCGACTCGCTGTGCCACCAGGCGCGACAGGCCGTCGCCTTCCCCGCCGACGGTGATGACCACCTTGCCGTCGAGGAGCCCGCAGTCCCAAAGGGCCACGCGTCCCGCGCCGGCCAGCCCGACCGACCAGAAGCCGCGCTGGGTGAGGTCGCCAAGGGCCTGCACGATGTTGGGCACCATCGCCACCGGCAGCCAGGACAGCGCGCCAGCGGACGCCTTCTCCGCGGCGGGCGTGACCCCGACGCTGCGCCGCTGGCGCACCACGAGCCCACCGGCACCGCCAGCCTCGGCGCTGCGGGCGATGGCACCGAGGTTCTGCGGGTCGGTGACCCCGTCGAGGACCACGAGCAGGTCGCTGTCGCCGAGCTCGTCCAGGCGGCGGTAGGGATACGGCGGGGCGGTGGCCACCACTCCCTGGTGCCGCACACCGCCGGAGAGCCGGTCCAGGTCGTCGCGGTTCCCGCGGCGCACGGCAACGCCGGCCTGCCGCGCGGAAGCCAGCAGCGCTTCCAGGTCAGCACCGGCGCGGCGCTCCACCATCACCGCGTGCAGCCGCCGGCCAGCCCGCAGCGCCTCGCCGACCGGCTTGCGTCCCGGGATCGCGTGCACCCCGGCACTGGCGTGCGTTGCCGGCCCGCTGGTCAAGGCGAGGCCAGGTACCAGCGAGGCCCCTCGGGGGAATCCTCCACGACGACGCCGAGCTGGGTCAGTCGCGCCCGGATGGCGTCCGCCGTGGTGAAGTCACGGCGTTCCCGCGCCTGCGTGCGCAGGGCCAGCAGCTCGGAGACCAGTGGCCCGACGAGGCTGCTGCCGCTGGCCTGATCGGCAAAGGTGTAGCCGAGCACACCCGCCAGCTCGCAGAAGACCGCGCGTGCCACGGCAGCCTCGGAGGGCGCTCCCGCCTCCAGCATCCGGTTGCCAACACTCACCAGGTCGAACAACGCGGCCTGGGCGCCGGGGGTGCCCAGGTCGTCGTCCATGGCCTGGTCGAAGCGCCCGCGGATGTCGTCGGTCACCGTAGACGTCGTCGGGTCGGGAGGCGGTGGCAGCTCCCGGGTCGCCCGCTCGAAGGCGCTCCAGCGGTCGAAGGCGGCGGCGGCCTCTGCCAGGCGCTCCTCGTCGAAGTCCATCGGCGAGCGGTAGTGCGCCGACAGGAAGAACATGCGCAGCACGTTCGGGCCGTAGCGGTCCAGCGCCTCGTCGAGGCTGATGACATTGCCCAACGACTTGGACATCTTCGTGTCGCCCATCATCAGCAGCCCGTTGTGCAGCCAGAAGCGGGCGAAGCGGCGCCCGCTGGCCGCCTCGGACTGGGCGATCTCGTTCTCGTGGTGGGGAAAGACGAGGTCGAGGCCGCCAGCGTGGACGTCGAAGGCGGTGCCCAGGTACTTGCCGGCCATCGCCGAGCACTCGATGTGCCAGCCGGGCCGGCCACGCCCCCACGGCGACGTCCATGAGGGCTCACCGGCCTTGGCCCGCTTCCACAGGGCGAAGTCCAGCTGGTCGCGCTTGCGTTCGTCGGGTTCCACGCGAGCGCCGGAGCGCAGTTCGTCGACGTTGCGGCCCGACAGCTGCCCGTAGCCGTCGAAGGAGCGAACGGCGAAGAACACGTCGCCGCCCGACTCGTAGGCCGCGCCCACTTCCACGAGCCGTTCGATCAGGGCGATCATCTCGATGATGTGAGCGGTGGCCCGGGGCGCCACATGGGGTGGCAGCACGCCGAGGCGTTCAATCTGGCGCTCGTAGACCCTGGCGTACTCCTCGGCCACGACGACGGCAGGCCGGTTCTCGTCTCGGCCGCGCGCGATGATCTTGTCGTCGACGTCGGTGATGTTGCGGACGCAGAAGACATCGTAGCCGCGATAGCTCAGCCAGCGCCGCAGCAGGTCGGGGACGATCTCGGCGCGCGCGTGGCCGAAGTGCGGCGGCGCCTGCACCGTCGGCCCGCAGACGTACATGCCGACCCGCCCCTCGTCACGAGTCTCGAACTCCCGCACGCTGCGCGTGAGCGTGTTGTACAGCCGCATGGTCGCCAGACTAGTCGGGTGCGCTACCGCCTCCGGCTACAGCGACGCGGGCCGTGTTGACTGGGACTCGGGCTGCCCCTCGACGGCGCGTAGGACGCGGCGCCGGGATGGTCAGCGCCGGGGACTCGAACAGGGCCTCGCGGCGCAGCAGCGTGCGCGCTAGTTGCGCTCGAGGAGCGCGATCGCCTGGCAGGCCATTCCCGCTCCCTGGCCAATGGCGCCCAGCCCGTCGGTGGTGGTGGCCTTGACGCTGACCGTGCCCGGCGTCACCCCGAGCAGGGTCTGCACGGCATCGACGATGCGAGTGCGGTGGGTGCCGATGCGGGGGCGCTGCGCGATGATCGTCACGTCGACCGACATCACCGACCAGCCCGCCGTGGCCACCCGGCGCACCGCTTCCTCGACGAAGACCGACGAGGGCGCCCCGGCGTAGCGCGGCTCGTCCGTGCCGAACACCGTGCCGATGTCGCCGAGCGCGGCAGCCCCCAGCAGAGCGTCGACGACGGCGTGCAGCACGACGTCGCCGTCACTGTGGCCGGCAAGCCCCCGCTCATCCGGCAACAACAACCCGCCGAGCACCAGTCGCCGGTCAGGGTCGTCGGAGAAGGCGTGGACGTCGACTCCTTGGCCGACGCGCATCACGAACGACCACCTGCCAGCAGCCGCTCGGCGAATGCCAGGTCCTCGGGAAAGGTGACCTTGATGTTGCCTCGCTCGCCCTCGATGAGCCGCACACGGCCTCCGGCGCGCTCGACCAGCGACAGATCGTCGGTGGCGGCGTCCGCCGACGGGGCGATGCGCGCGTGCACCCGGTCCAGCGTGACACGACCGAACACCTGGGGAGTCTGCACCGCCCACACCCCGCGCCGGTCGACGGTGCGCAGGACGGCCTGACGGGTGGAGTCGACCAGCTTCAGCGTGTCGGCGACGACCAGGCCGGGGGCGACGGCGTCCCAGCCGGCGGTCAGTGAAGCGACGGTGCGGTCGATCAGGCGCGGGGAGACCAGCGGGCGGGCGGCGTCGTGGACGGCGATGACCCGGCTGTCGCGAGGGCAGGCCGACAGGCCCGCCGACACCGAGCTCTGCCGGGTCGCACCACCTTCGCACAGCTCGGCGTCCGGCCAGCCGCCAGAGCTCAGCAGTGCCGCCACTCGCGCCGCGTCCGCGCCGATCGGCACAACCACCACCAGATGGTCGACGCTGGCGGACGCGCGCAACGCCCTGGCCGCGTGCACCAGCAGCGGCTCGCCTCCGAGCTCAACCAGTGCCTTCGGCAGTCCCGTGCCGAGCCGTTCGCCCACACCCGCGGCCACCAGAATGGCTGTAGCGGTCACGAGGCCGCGCTGTGAGGTGCCAGCCGGGTCGGTACAGGATCTGGTATTGCCGTGGCGAAGACCATCCGCCCGTTGGGGTTGGACAAGATGCTGGTCACCTCCACTGTCACCTCGACGCCCTCGCGGTCGCGGCCGCCCTCGACGACGACCATGGTGCCATCCGACAGGTAACCGACGCCCTGGCCGCGCTCGCGGCCGGGCTTGAGGATCCGCACCTCCAGCCGGTTTCCCGGCAGCACCGGCGGGCGCAGGTGCTCGGCGAGGCGGTGCAGATTCAGCACCTTGACGCCCTGGACCTCGGCGACCCGCCCGAGGTTGCCGTCCACGGTGAGCAGACCGGCCTTGTAGTCGCGGGCCATCGCCACCAGCTTGGCGTCGACCGCCTCGATCTCGGTGTAGTCGCGGTCGCTGACCTCCAGGGCGACGCCGGACGAACGTTGCAGGGCCGAAAGCACGTCCAGGCCACGCCGCCCTCGGGCGCGGCGCTCGTCGTCACCGGCGTCGGCCAGCCCCTGCAGCTCGTACAGCACGAACTTGGGAATCAGCAGCGCGCCGTCCAGGAAGCCGGCACGGCAGACGTCGACCAGGCGGCCGTCGATCAACGCGGAGGTGTCGACCAGCTTGGTGCGAGCACCTCCGCTCGGCGACGTCACGTCCAGCCGGCCGGTGGCACCCAGCGACCGCATCAGGTCACCGCCGCGAGCGACACCGACACGGATGCCGAAGGCTGCCAGGACCAGCGCGACCAGGACAGCTGCCGCAACGGTGAACAGCTTCGGTCCGAACAGCAGCAGCGGCCAGGTGAGTGCAGCCGCCGTGACCAGACCGAGGATGGCGCCGAGAACGGCGGCCAGCAGCTCATGGGAGGACACCGAGCGCAACCTTCGCTCGGCGGCGTCGATGCGCCCGAGCACGAAGCGCCCGGCGATCCCGCCTCCGACATAGCCGACGCCAGCCCCCAGCAGCGTGACAAGCAGGCTGGAGCCGCCCATCCGCGGTCCCAGGCCGAAGGCGCCGCCGGTGGCCAGGACGACCACGGCGAGACGGACGAGCTCGACGAAGGTCGAACCGACGGAAGATGAGCTGCCGGATCGCATGGGTTTTCCCCGTCCTCCTCGGGCGGGGGAAAGCCACCGCGAAGACGTGGTCGTCTCGGCGCGCTCCCGGCGGGTCGCTACTCGGAAAGCACCTTGTCAATCAGAGCTTCGGTCGCTTCCTCACTCTTCTTGACCGCCGCGGACAACTCCGACACCAGGATCTGCATCGACTTGGTCAGCATCCGCTTCTCGCCGGCGGACAGGCCCTTCTCCTGCTCGCGTAGCGCCAGGTTTCGCACGACCTCGGCGACCTGGAAGATGTCGCCGCTCTTGAGCTTCTCGTAGTTGGCCTTGAAGCGCCGCGACCAGTTGGTCGGCATCGACCCGTCACGGGCCTTGAGCAGCTCGAAGACCTGATCGACCTGCTGCTTGGAGACCACGTCGCGAAGCCCGACCTCGTCGGTGGCGTCAGCTGGGACCATCAGGGTCAGGTCACCGTAGGTCAGTCGCAGCACGAGGTAGTCGCGTTCCTCGCCCGCCAGGTTGCGTGTCTCCCGCTTTTCGATGACCGCCGCACCATGATGCGGGTAGACAACGGTGTCCCCAACCCGGTAGGTCATGAAAGAGCCCCTCGACGTGCGCCAGCCCCCCGGCTCTTCACCGACAACCAGGAGCGGCGCCATTGGTTATGGAAGGCCAGCATAACACGCTTTCGCGGCGAACGCGAGACAAACCTGCTGGTCAGGGCGCTGACGTCGAGAAATGCGCTGTCGGCGGTCCGGAAGGCTCAGTGGTTGTAGCGGTCCATAACGGCCGACTCCGCGAGGCGAGAGAGCCCCTCGGAGATGGACCGCGCCCGCGCTTCGCCGATGCCCTCGACGTCGTCGAGGTCGCCGAGGCCGGCCTGCAGCAGCCGCTGCAGCGACGAGAAGCGCTCCACCAGCCGATCGGCGGCGCGCGCTGGCAGCCGCGGGATACGCGACAGCTGCCGGTAGCCGCGAGGGCTTACCGGACTCTCCAGGCCCCCGTCGGCCACAGAGAAGCCAAGGACGTCGGCCAGCGTCCGCAGCTCCAGCAGGCGCTCGGCCGGGATCGCCCCCAGCTCGGTCAGCACCGACTCCAAGCGCTTGCGGCGGTTGGGCTGGTAGTCGCGGACCACCAGCGACCGCTCGCTTTCCACCGAGTCCATCAGCTCGTGCATCTGCAGCTCCAGCAAGCGACCGTCGACCCCGAGCTCGGCGACGTAGGCGGTGATCTCGTCGGCGATCCGGCGAACCATCTCGGCACGCTGCACGACGGTGAGCACGTCGCGCACCGTGACGACGTTCTCGATCTCCAGCGTCGACAAGGCGGCGGAGACCTCGTCCAGCCGGCTGCGGTAGCGCTCCAGGGTGGCCAGCGCCTGGTTGGCGCGGAACAGAATCGAGGCGATGTCTTCCAGCACGTGCTTGGTGTCGTCGACGTAGAGGCTGACGATGCGCATCGACTCGCTGACGCTGATGACCGGCTTGCCGGTCTGGCGTGCCGTCCGCTCGGCGCTGCGGTGGCGGGTGCCCGTCTCCGCCGTCGGCACACCGGGGTCGGGCACCAGCTGCACGTTGGCGTACAGGATGCGCTCCGCCTGGTCGTCGAGGATGATCGCGCCGTCCATCTTGGCGACCTCTGACAGGCGCTGAGCGCTGAACTTGGCGTTCAGCTTGAAGCCGCCGGACACCAGCTTTTCGACCTGCTGGGAGTCGCCGAGAACGATGATCGCGCCCTTGCCGGACTTGATGATGCGGTCGATGCCCTCGCGCAGGGCGTTGCCGGGGGACACCTTGCCCAGCACGGACAGCACGCGGTCATCCCGTGTTGCCACCCGATCGGCTCCTTGCGTCGGCGAGGTCTGCTCCGGTGGCGGTGACTGGCGGGGTGATCGTGGGCGGTCAACCCAGGCCCGCGGCCAGCGCCTCCGACAGGTCACGGCTGCGGTACAGCTGCAGCCCGAGCGCCGGGCCATCATACGCAGCCGGTAGCAGCGCACCGCCGAAGCCGAGCCGCGCCGCCTCGGCCAGCCGGCGTTCGGTCTGGCTCACCAGCCGCAGCTCGCCGGCCAGCCCAACCTCGCCGAGCGCGACCAGACGCCTGGCGACCGGAGCCTCCCGGCGGCTGGAGGCGATCGCCAGGCACAGCGCCAGGTCCACAGCGGGTTCGCTCAGACGGACGCCGCCAACGCTGGAGACGAACACGTCGCGGTCACTGAGGGCAACACCTGCGCGGCGCTCCAACACGGCCACGAGCAACGACAGGCGCTGGGAGTCGATGCCACTGGCGACCCGGCGCGGGTTGACCAAGGCGGTGGGTGCCACCAGCGCCTGTACCTCGCAGGCCAGCGGGCGGCGGCCCTCCAGCGCCAGCGTCACGGCGACGCCGGTGGTGCCGTCGGCGGCCTCGCCCACGAACAACCTGCCGGCGTCGGCGATCCCCGCCATGCCGGTGCCGGTCATCTCGAAACAGCCGACCTCACCGACAGCCCCGAAGCGGTTCTTCGCCGCGTGCAGCAGCCGCAAGGCGTGGTGGCGTTCGCCCGACAGCTCGAGGACGACGTCGACGAGGTGCTCGAGCATGCGGGGGCCGGCAAGGGAACCGTCCTTGGTCACATGGCCCACCATCACCGCGGCCATGCCGCGACGCTTGGCCTCGCCGATCAGAATCCCAGCGCACTCGCGGACCTGGGACACGCCGCCCGCGGTTCCGGCGACGTCGGGGTGACGCACCGTCTGGATGGAGTCCAACACGAGTACTGCGGGTCGATGGCGATCGGCCAGGGCCAGCACCGATGGCAGCTCCGTCTCGCTGGCGAGCAGCAAGTGGTCAGACAGCGCATCCAGGCGTTCGGCACGCAGGCGCACCTGGCCCGGCGACTCCTCGGCTGACACGTACAGCACGTCGGCGTCGCCCCCCCGCTCGGCCAGCGCGTGCGCGGCCTGCAGCAGCAGCGTCGACTTACCGGCGCCCGGCTCACCGCCCACCAGGGTCACCGAGCCGGGCACCAGCCCGCCGCCGAGCACCCGGTCGAGCTCGGC
>JALZLF010000140.1 GCA_030858865.1 Actinomycetota bacterium
GCGTCGGCACTGGCGCCGTAGCCGGCCAGGTGCGCCCGCGTGCGGGCGCCGCGTGCCGCGGCATCCTCAGGGCGCTCCATCACGAGCACGCCGGCGGCCTCGGCGGCGACGACGCCGTCGCGGCCGCTGTCGAAAGGCCGGGAGGCGGCAGCCGGGTCGTCGAGGCGATGCGACAGCGCGCCCATCTGGGCGAACCCGGCGATCGACAGCGGCGTCAGGCCGGCCTCGGTGCCGCCGGTCAGCACGATGTCGCAGGCTTGTGAGCGCAGCAGGTCACGGGCCACGCCGATGGCGGTCGCCCCCGAGGCGCAGGCCGTCGCGGTGACCAGGTTGGGACCTTTGGCACCGAACTCCATCGCGAGCTGGCCGGCGACCATGTTGGGCACGAGCATCGGGATGAGCATCGCGCTGACGCGGGCTGGTCCCTGCTCGAGCATGCGCCGGTGCTGTTCCTCCCAGGTGGCGGCTCCGCCCATTCCGCAGCCGATCACCACGCCGACGCGGGTGCCGTCCCAGGTCTCATGGTCCAGCCCGGCGTCGGCCAGCGCCTCGCGGGCGGCCACGATGGCCAGCTGCACGAAACGGTCCAGCCGCCTGGCGTGCTTGCGACCGAGCAGCTCGGTGGCGTCGAAGCCGGGGACGCGGCACGAGATGTCGACGCCGACACCCTCGAGATTGGGGTCCTTGGCCGCCGCCGACTCACCTGAAAGCAGCCTGGACCAGCTGACATCGACGCCAATGCCGGCGGGCGTCACCAACCCGAGCCCGGTCACCGCGACCGGGTCGTGGTTGCGGGTTGGAGTCACGTCAGCTGCCACCTACCTTTGCGCCCTTGGCCTCCAGCAGGGTCACGGTGTCCTGCAGCGTCTTGAGCTGCTCGGCCTCCTCGTCGGAGATCCGCACGCCCATCTCTTCCTCGGCGGCGAGGGCGAACTCCACCAGGTCGAGGCTGTCAAGGTCGAGGTCTTCGAAGGTGGCCTCGGGGCTGATCTCGTCGGACGGCACGCCGAACTTGTCGCTGAGCAGTTCGGCGACCTTGTCATACACGGCACTCATTGCAAACTCCTTGTAGAGGTCGCGCGGTTGGGCATTTCCCTTGTCTTCATGTAGCGAAGCGGTAGACATACAAGCCGGGTCTCACGTCACTGACAGATCCGGCCAGGTCAACACCGTCGATCCCCATGTCAAGCCGCCGCCGAACGCGGTCAGCAGGACACGGTGGCCGGGCAGCAACCCCACCGGCGCGGGGTCGGCCAGGGCCAGGGGCACCGAGGCGGCCGCGGTGTTGCCGTAGCGCTCGATGTTGACCACGCTCTTGCTGGCCGGCACCCCCAGCCGATCGGCGACCCCATGCAGGATGCGCAGGTTGGCCTGATGCCCCACGAGCCGGTCGACGTCGGCGACGGTCCAGCCCGCCGACCCGAGCACCCGCTGGCAGGAGCTGACCATCCGCGGGATGGCGTGGCGGTACACCTCGCGCCCGTCCATCTGCAGAAAGTGCAGCGACCGCTCGATGTCCGAGCTGCTGGCCGGCAGGCGTGACCCGCCGGCGTTCACCGCGATGAGGTCGGCGTTCTCACCGTCGCTGCCGAGGTCGAACGGACCCAGTGCCCCCGGCTCGTCGGCGTCGCCGGCGCCGAGCACCAGCGCGCCAGCACCGTCGCCGAAGATGACCGAGGTGGAGCGGTCGGCGGGGTTGAGGAACCGGTGGATGGCCTCGGCCCCGACGACCACCACGCGCTCGGCGATGCCGGCGGCGATCAGTCCCGAGCCGGCGGCCAGCGCGTAGATGAAGCCGGTGCAGACCGCTCCGACGTCGAAGGCCGCCACGTTGGTCAGACCCAACCGTGAGGCGACCTCCGGAGCGGTCGCCGGGCACAGGCGGTCGGGCGTCGTGGTGGCGACGACGACGGCGTCGGCGTCTCCCCCACCGGCGGATTTGAGGGCTCGCGCGGCGGCTTCGGTCGACAAGTCGACGGTGGAGACGTCGGGAGCGGCGACGTGTCGCTGCACGATGCCCGTGCGGCTGCGCACCCACTCGTCGGAGGTGTTCAGGTACTCGGCGAGGTCGTCGTTGGTCACGATCTTCGGCGGGACGTAAGCGCCGATGCCACGAACGACGGCCGCTGGGGCAGTCTTGGGAACGGTGCTCATCACGCCCGAGCCAACCACACCAGGCCCTGGCCCTGCATCACCAGCTGGCCAGGCCGCACCAGCAGGTCACGCAGGATGGCCCGCACGGGGCTGCGCACCTCGTCGGCGCGGCCGCGTCCACCGGTGACGTGACCCATCAGGTCACCCGGCTCGACAGCGGCGACATCGCTGCGCGGCTGGAAGCGCCCCGTGCTGGGGGCGACCACGACGACGAGGTCGTTGGCCACCGTCCCGGCCAGCGCGGAGGCTGGCTCGCTGGAGTCGGCCGGCGCCGACGGTTCGGCCGGCGGGAGAACGCGGGTGAGCAGTTCGGTCATGCGGGATTCCTTGCTGGTTACGGAAGCGTAGGGTCCAGGTTGGTTGACATTGACGTCGATGTCAACTATCCGACACCATTCCCACTATTCTGGGTCCTACCGCTTCGCTATATGGCGACACGGACAGCTGGCAGCGAACATCGAGCGTGGCGGGTGGGTTCACGGGGCTTGGACCCCGCAGCAGGCCGGAAGTTCCGCCGCGGCCGTAGATTGCCCGCCTCACCCCGGCGGCTGCTCCAGAAAGTCCAGCAGCGCCGAGGCGACGGCCTCGGGCGCTTCCTCGGCGAGGAAGTGGCCGGCGTCGATCCCCCAGCCGCTGACCTGATCCGCCCAGCCACGCCAGACCTGCAGGACATCGAACCAGCGCGGCAACTCGTCGCGTGCCGACCACAGCGCGAGCACGCGACAGCTGATGCGCCGCCCGGCCGCTCGGTCCGCCTCGTCCATCGCGTCGTCGATCCCCGCGCCGGCCCGGTAGTCCTCGCACATGGCGTGCACGGTCGCCGGGTCGGCGACACAGCGGCGGTAGTCAGCCAGCGCCTCGGGATCGAACCTGCTGGTGTCCCCGGTGAAGTAGTAGTCGTCAACGGCGGCGGTGATGACGCGTTCGGGAAGATCGGCCGGCTGAGCCAGGAAGTACCAGTGCCAGTCGGTCAGTCCGAACTCCTTGCCCGAACGCTCGGCGAACCGCCACATGTCCCCGGTCGGAACGATGTCGAGGACCGCCAGGCGGGTGACCCGGCCCGGGTGGTCGAGGGCGAGGCGGTAGGCCACCCGGCCGCCGCGGTCGTGTCCCACGACGGCGTACCGCTCGAAGCCGAGCTGTCGCATGAGCGCCACCTGGTCGGCCGCCATGGTGCGCTTGGAGTACGGGGCGTGGTCAACGCTGGTGGCCGGCACGCTGGACTGGCCGTAGCCGCGCAGATCCGCCGCGACGACGGTATGCGCGGCGGCAAGACGCGGCGCGACCCGGTGCCACATGACGTGGGTCTGGGGATGACCGTGCAGCAGCAGCACCGGTGCGCCCGTGCCGCCGACCCGCACCCGCAGGGTCACGTCGCCGACGTCGACGAAGCGCACCTCGAAACCGTCGAACATCGGCCCACTTTGCCAGTCGGGAACACCCGACTCACACGCCGCAGTCGTTAGCCTGTCGGCATGACCACTTCGGACACCGCCGCCGCCGCCGCCGCCCTCGCCGATGTCGCGGCGAGCCTGGACGGGCGCATGACCGTCCATCGCGCCGACCTTGAGACGCTCGTTGGCATCCCCAGCGTCAGCGCGCCGGGCTTTGACGCCGCGCAGGTTCGGCGCAGCGCCGAGTGGGTCCGCGACAAGCTGGCCGAACGGGGGCTGGACCACAGCCAGCTGCTGGAGATCGACGGCGCGCACCCCGCGGTCTACGCCGACCACCTGCACGCCGACGAGGCCCCGACCGTGCTGCTGTACGCCCACCACGATGTGCAACCGCCGGGCGACGAGGCCCTGTGGTCGTCGCCGGTGTTCGAGCCGACCGAGCGTGGCGGGCGGTTGTACGCCCGAGGAGCGGCCGACGACAAGGCGGGCGTGCTGCTGCACGTCGCGGCGGTCGACGCCTGGCTACAGGCCCGCGGCAGCCTTCCGCTCAACGTCCGCATCATCGTCGAGGGCGAGGAGGAGATCGGCAGCGAGCACCTCGCCGACTTCCTCGACCGCTACGGCGAACTGCTCCAGGCGGACGTGGTCGTGGTCGCCGACACCGCCAACTGGCAGGTCGGCGTGCCGGCGCTGACCTACGCCCTGCGGGGGCTGGTCGACTGCGACGTCGAGGTGCGAGCGCTGGATCACGCGCTGCACTCCGGGATGTACGGCGGGCCCGTGCCGGACCCGGTGATGGCGCTGAGCAAGCTGCTGGCCGGCCTCACCGACGAGCGGGGAGCGGTGGCCATCCCGGGTTTCGCCGACGACGTGCAGCCGCTGTCGGAGGCCGCGTCTCGCCGCCTCGAGGCACTGGACTTCGACGAGGAGCGCTTCCGCGGCGAGGCGGGCATGCTCGCCGGCGTCGAGCTGGTTGGCGATCCCGACCGTTTGGTGCTGGAGCGCCTGTGGCTGCGGCCGTGCGTCACCGTGATCGGCTTCGACGCTACCCCCGTCGCGACCGCGTCCAACACGCTGGCGCCGTCGGCTCGCGCTCGCGTCAGCGTGCGGCTGGCTCCCGGCCAGGATCCGCTGCGTGCCCGCGCGCTGTTGTGCCGCTGGCTGGAGGACAACGTGCCGTGGGGTCTGCACGCCACCGTCACGCCCGGTTCGGCTGGCGCGCCGTTCATCGCCGACCCCTTCGCCGGTCCCGCTCGCCCCGCCTTCGCGGCGGCGGGACGCGCCCTGGAAGCCGCGTACGGCCAAGCGGTGGTGTACCAGGGTTTGGGCGGCAGCATCCCGTTCGTCAACCACATCACCGAGCGGCTCTCGACCGACCCGTCGCACCCGGTGCCAGCCCTCCTGCTCGGGGTCGAGGACCCCGACACAAGGGCTCACGGCATCGACGAGTCGCTGCACCTGGCCGACTGGGCCAGCGCTTGCCGGGGGGAGGCGTACCTGTTCGCCGAGCTGGCGGCACGGACGTGAACCGAAACCTGGTGCGCCTCGGGTGAGCGCCAAGTCCGAGTACGACGCCGCCTACTTCACGTTGCTGCGTGCCCGCGAGGAGCTCGACGACCTGCTGCGCTACGCCGACTTCCTGGTGGCCGAGCAGGAGCGACTCGACGGCTTCGTCGAGCAGACGCAGGCGTCGTTCGAAAACTTGCCCCGCAAGGTCCGGCGTCCGATGGACGCCACCGCCAAGCCCCTTCTGGAGGCGGTCGGCCGCCGCCGCGCCGTGGTCCTCGACGAGCGCCGCCGCCTCGACCAGCGCATGGTCAACGCCGAAGCGTTCGTTCGCGAGTGCGAGCAGGAGGTGGAGACGCTGCGGCGCTGAGCCACCGCCGCTGCGTGCCACGTCGGTCAGCCCTCGGTCAGCAGCCGGGCAACCTGCTCGTGCAGCACGCCGTTGCTGGTCAGCGCCTGCCCGCTGGATAGCGACGACGAGCTGCCATCCCAGGCCGTCATGCGCCCGCCAGCCTCGGTCACGATGCATTGCACGGCGGCGATGTCCCAGGCCTTGAGGTCCTGCTCGACGGCCACGTCGGCCATCCCACCGGCCACCAGCAGGTGCATCCAGAAGTCGCCGAAGCCCCGCGTGCGCCAGGACCGGTCGACCAGGCGACCGAGCAGGTCCCAGCGCCGCTGACGGGCGTGCCACCAGTCCAGGCCACCGTGCAGCACCTGTGCTTCGCTGAGGTCGGCGACGTCGCTGACACCGGCCGCAACGCCGTTGCGCCGAGCGCCAAGGCTCGCCGCCGCGTCCCAGCGTTGCCCCATCGCCGGTGCGCTGGCCACGCCGACGACGGGTTCGCCGCTCTCCACGAGGCTGAGCAACGTGGCGTAGACGGGGACGCCGCGCAGAAAGTTGTTGGTGGCGTCGATCGGGTCCAGCACCCAGGTCGGGACGTCGGAGACGATCGTGCCCCCCTCCTCCTCCCCCAGCACGGCGTGGTCGGGGGCCAGCACGGCCAGCCGCTCACGCAGGGCGGCCTCGACGGCGGTGTCAGCCGCGGTCACCAGCGACCCGTCGTCCTTGGTGCGGGCGGCGACGCGACCGCCGAAGTGGGCCAGCGAGATCATGTCGGCGACGTCGGCCAGCTGCAGCGCCACGTCCAGCCAGCGCTCGACGTCGACCGTCACGGGCGGCCCGTCATCGTCAGACACCGCATGCGGGACGGCTACTAGGCCCCGACGAGGTCGTCGAAGCGCAGGACGAGGTCGTTGGGCTGGACGGTGAGGCTGACCTCGTCACGCGGCGCCCACAGCGGGATGCACGACCCTTGTCCAGCGTGGCCGCAGAGGCACACGACCAGGTCGCCGGTCGGCGTCATGCCCACCAGCTGGCGGGCGTAGGACAGCAGTTCGGTCATCGTCGCCCCACCGCCTGTCCGCCGCCAGTAGGCCATCGCCCAGCGAGACTCAGGACGGCCGAAGACGGCCAGCGCCGAACCGGCCTCCAGCTTGGCGACCGACGTCAACGACCGGCCCCCCTTGAGCACTTTGTCCTGCTTGGGGGCCTTGCCGACGCGCGCGGCGGCCGCTGGCTCGGCGAGAGCTCCTGGCAGGTCGGCGAGGTCGTAGTTCCCGGCGGCCTGAGCCGCCTTCTGCCGCTCGACGGCGACCTGGTACACCTGCTCGCCCTTGGTCGTTCCGATGGTGAGCACCTTCCGCTGGGTCATGGCACGCCGCAAGAGACCGGCTGGCGACCGCCGACGGCAGAGTCTAGCGAGGCCCCGATGTCCGCAGACGGCGAGGCGGCGGCCACGGTTCCCGCAACGTTCGCGCAATGGATAAAGTTGGCAGATGCGTCGCATCCTCAGTGGGTGGCTGGCCGGGGCCGCCCTTCTCCTCGGCGGGTACGCCCTGTTCATCGCCACCCATCCGGCCCTGCCTGCTGGCACCCCCGACGCCGAGCCAGGCCGGGTGGGGTTCCTGTCGCTGATCCTGGCGCTGCCGCTGCTGCTCAGCGGGGTGCGCCTCGCCAAAGAGGAGGCCACCGGCAGCGCGGCTGTCTGGCTGATGCCCGTCCTGGTGGCCGCGTTGGCGCTGCTCATCGCGTTGCCGCTGGGCTTCGCGCCAGGCGACCCGTTCCGTTGCGCCG
Organism: Actinomycetota bacterium; assembly: GCA_030858865.1. Taxonomy (GTDB): domain Bacteria; phylum Actinomycetota; class Nitriliruptoria; order Euzebyales; family Egibacteraceae; genus JACCTL01. The sequence goes on from JALZLF010000140.1 coordinate 7,192, forward strand.
AGCTGGCCCGCCGTGAGATCGCCCGGCCGATCCCCTGCTCGACCCCTGCCCTGGCACGGTCGGTGGTGCTGGTCGAGGCAGCCGTGCTGTGGGTCGTGTTCGGAGTGTGGACCCTGGCGGTCGCCGCCCTGCGCCGCCGCAGCCGCAAGGCCCGCGACCACCGCGCGCGGCGGAAGGTCGGTGCACTCGGCTGACCGGTGGCTGGCCGACCGATTGGTCGGTTGACCCTCAAGGACGACGGGCGCACCATCCGAGTATCAGGGCCAAGGGCGGCCATCGAGCGGCCCGGACCTGCTAGGAGGCACGTCATGCGGCGGCAGCTCATCGGGATGTTGACGGCGGCGCTGCTGAGCGCCGCCTGCCCGTCGCCTGCCCAGCCGGTCGTGCCGGCCAATGCAACCGCGGCACCGGCCTTCCGGGGCTCCGTGCGCGAGCTGTCCGCCGACCTGCGGTCGCGTATGCGCGGCGTGTCCTGGCGCAGGGGCTGCCCAGTCGCGCTGCGGGACCTGCGCCTGCTGACCGTCAGCCGCTACCGTTGGAACGGCGAGCCGGGGCATGGCTGGCTGGTGGTCCACGCCGATGTCGCCTCCGATGTCGTTCGGGCCTTCAAGCACCTGTACACCAAGAAGTTCCCGATCCGGTCGTTGCGGCTGGTCGACCGCTACGGCGGCGACGACTCCAAGTCCATGGAGGCCAACAACTCCTCGGCGTTCAACTGCCGCACCATCGGGGGAACCAGCACCTGGTCGCAGCACTCCTATGGCCGGGCGATCGACATCAACCCGGTGCAGAACCCGTATGTGCGCGGATCGGTGGTCGAGCCGGAGCGCGGGCGGCGCTACCTGGACCGCGACGACGTCCGCAAGGGGATGATCGCGCAGCCGGGCCCGGCACGCTGGGCCTTCGTGCAGGTCATCGACTGGCAGTGGGGCGGCAACTGGAGCTCGTCGAAGGACTACCAGCACTTCTCGGCCAACGGGCGGTAGCCCGCAGCTGGTGGCTAGGCCCGGTACAGCTCCACCTCGGTGGCCTTGACCGAGACCCAGACGTCGCCGCCGCGAGCCAGGTCCAGATCCCGCAGGGCCAGCGAGGTGATCTCCGCCACGATCGGCTGCGGGCCGGCCACCTGAACGCGGACACGGTCGCCCGAGACATCCAGGCCGTCTACGACGCCCTGCCACACGTTGCGCGGAGAGCCCTCGGGCGCGCGGCGGTGCAGCGCGACCGACCGTGGATGCACCGCGGCGAAGACCGGGCCGTCCAGCGGGGCGACCGCGACGAGCGTGCCGCCACCGTCCAGGCCTACCCGCCCGTGCGCGGAACTCCCCCGGTACAGGTTCAGCCCCACCAGACGGGCGATCCAGGCGGACCGGGGTCGCCGGGTGACCTCGGCGACGCGGCCTGACTGCACGACGCGTCCGGCCTCGACGATCACCAGCCGGTCGGCGAGGGCGACCGCGTCGACGGGGTCGTGGGTGACCAGCACGCACGGGCCCGAGAAGGTTCCCAGGTGTTCGCGCAGCTCTCGTCGGACGGCCAGCCGTGCCTCGACGTCCAGCGCCGACAGCGGCTCGTCGAGCAGCAGCAGGTCGGGCCCGCTCGCCAGCGCGCGCGCCAACGCGACGCGTTGTGCTTGCCCGCCCGACAGCTGACGCGACCGGGCCCCGCTCAGCGACGCCAGGCCGAGCCGGGAC
>JALZLF010000141.1 GCA_030858865.1 Actinomycetota bacterium
AGACGCCGGTAGCCGTCGACCAGCGCACGGGTGCGCTCGGTCCCGCGATCCTCGGTCAGCTGGCGCTCCAGCAGCTGGCGGATCAGCCGCGACCGCGAGACTCCCAACTGACCGGCCCGCCGGTCCAACTCCGCAACGAGCTCATCGGTGAGTTGCACCAGTGTCTGCAGACGAATGGCCACGCCTCTACCGTAGCATATGGTTTCCATATTGGCTGGGGTCAGCCGCTGACAATGCGCGTCCCGGCGTGGCCGCGCAGGGCCTCGGCGGCGCGGCTCAGGCTGGTGATGACCGCGTGCCCGCCGCGCTCGGCGACTTGGGCGGCGGCGCTGATCTTGGGGCCCATCGATCCGGCCGGAAACTGCCCGGACTCGAGCAGCTCACGGGCCCGCGCCACGCTCACCTCGCCCAGAGGCCGCTCGGAGTTCGTGCCGTAGTCCAGCAGAACCTGCTCGACGTCGGTGAGGATCAGCAGCACCTCGGCGTCCACCAGCCGCGCGAGCAGAGCGGCGGTGCGGTCCTTGTCGACGACGGCCTCGACTCCCGTGAACGTGCCGTGGTCGCCGGTCGCCACGGGGCAGCCTCCTCCACCGGCGCAGATCGGCAGGATGCCGGCGGCCAGCAGCAGACGGACAGCCTCGGCCTCGACGATGTCCAACGGCTGGGGGCTGGGGACCACTCGTCGCCAGGTGCCGCCGTGGACCTGGTGGTACGCCTCCCCGTCGACGGTCCACTGCTGGCCGTTGCGGCGGTCCTCGCCGTCAGCGCGCTGGGCGCGAAACTCCAGCTCCGTCTCGGTGTAGTGGGGACCGACCGGCTTGTCGGGCGTCGTGAAGGCCGGATCATCGGGATCGACCACGACCTGGGTGACGATGGCGGCGACCGGGTGGTGCAGCTGCGCATCCCTGAGGGCATTGCCCAGCTGCTGAGCTAGCAGGTATCCGATCTGTCCCTGGGTCTGCGCGTCGAGAACGTCCAGGGGCATGGGCGGTACCTCCAGCTGCGCGGCGCGCTGCTGGACCAGCATCCGCCCAACCTGCGGCCCGTTGCCGTGGGTGATCACGAGCTCATGGCCGTCGGCGACGAGCACCACGAGCTGATCACAGGCGGTGCGGACCGTCTCTCGCTGTTCGGCGACTGAGCCGCGCCCCCCCTTGGCGAGGATGGCGTTGCCGCCGAGCGCCACGACGATCCGGGTCATGCGGGCTCCCCGGTCATCGCCAGCAGCGCCGCGCCCACCAGCCCCGCGTCGTCGGTCAGCTGCGCGCGGACGACCGGCGGCAACCGGCGATGCCCTCTGCCCAGCAAGCGAGCCTCGGCAGCCGCCCGAGCGGGGCGCAAGAGGAGCTCGCCCGCCTGCATCGCTCCTCCGCCGACGACCACCAACGCCGGGTCGAACGCGTTGGTGATCGAGGCGATCCCCACGCCCAGCCAGGTACCGACGCAGTCGAGCACCTCGCGGGCGTAGGCGTCGCCGGCATGCGCCGCGACGGTGACCGACTTGCCGGTCACGTCGGCCGGCTCAAGGTCGTGCAGGACGGTGTCGCGCGGAGCCGAACCGTTCTCCAACCCCCGCGACGCGAACCGCCCGATCGCCGTGCCGCTGGCCACGGTCTCCAGGCAGCCGTGGTTGCCGCAGCCGCACAGAAACTGGCCGCCTTCGTCGACGATGAGATGCCCGAGCTCGGCCGCCATGCCGTAGCAACCACGCATCAGCCGGTCGTCGAGGACCACCCCGCCGCCGACGCCGGTGCCGACGGTTAGCATCACCATGCAGTCCACCCCGGCGCCCGCACCCACGCGATACTCGCCCCAGGCGGCCACGTTCGCGTCGTTGTCCACGGTCACGGGCGCGTCGATGCGGGCCCGCAGCTCGTCGCGCAGCGGGAAGTCCGCCCAGTCGATGTTGGGGGCGAAGCGCACGACGCCGTTGCCGTCGATCACGCCCGCCGCGCCGACGCCGACGGGCACGACGGTGCCGCGCTGCCGTGGCGACAGCTGCCCGACGACGTCGGCGATCAGCTCGGTGATCGCGTTGGCGTCGGTCGCCGGCGTGTCGCGGCGCAGGCGCTGGATCATCGACCCGTCCGCGCCCACCAGGCCTGCCGCGATCTTCGTGCCGCCGACGTCGACCCCGACGGCCAACGTTGCGGTGCCAGCCACCGCGGGGCCTTTAGAAGCGGAGCAGGGCGGCCACGGGATGGCCGTCGAGGCGCACCGGGTCGCGGAACAGCTCGATGTGCGCGTTGGAGCGGACGGCCTCCTCGATCACCTCGTCGATGAGGTCGTCGACGACCTCGACCGGCTCGCCGTAGGCGGCGGCCTCTTGGTCGTGCAGCGCCAGCGCGCCGCTGGAGCTGCGGTACCCGGGTTGGCCGGCGCCCTCGACGACGAACAGCACCTCAACACGCTTGCCGTTGACCGCCTCGACGACGTGGCGCAGCCCTCGAGCCGCCTTCGCCCCCTGCCCTTGCGCGGCAGCCAGCCGCCGCAGCAGGGCACTGCGCCTGCCGGAGACCAGGGCTTGCTCGACCTCGACCAGATGGGTGCAGACGTCGTCGGCACTGCTGTGGCCGGGCAGGCTCAGCGGCTCACCGTGGACGACCTGCTGCAGGTACGGATGCAGCTTCTTGGAGAACTCGGCGGCTTCCGCCGGCGGGCCGGCCAGCACCAAGGCGTCGATGGGCTGCTCGGCGTGCAGCAGGCGCAAGACCTCGACAGTGTCCTTGTAGTGCAAGGCCACCTCGTGCTCGATGCCCTTCTCGAAGCCCTTCTGCGACCAGCCGCCCTGCTTGTGCTGGCCGTGCACGTCCGCGGCGATGCCCAACCACTCCCGGCAGCGCCCGAGCTGGTAGCGGAAGATCCGCGCCTTGTCGCGCTCGACGATGACCAGCGCGATGTGATGATGACGGCCCAGCAGCGCCTCCAGCGGGACGACGTAGGGCCGTTCGTTGACGCGCGCGATGTTGCGCACACCGATGCCCGACTGCACGGTGTCGAACACGGCGCCCCCTGAGGCGAACACCCCGACTCCGCGCACCTGGTCCCGCTCGAAGTCGTTGCGCACCCACGAGCTGATGGCCTGCGCGTCGGCCAGAGCGGCGCTGCGGCGGCGCTCTGGAAGGGTGTCGGCGGTCTTGCGCACGTCGCGCAGCAGCCCGTCCAGTCGCGCTTCGTAGTCGCCCGTCTTCGGAAAGCGCGCCCCGTCGGTGTTCAAGTACACCGTCGTCACGGGCTCCTCGGTGACTGGCCGGTTCACCAGCTTGCGGATATCAGCGGCGGTGACGTCCACGAACGCGTTCCTCTCCTCCAGATCCGACGAGGCAGTGTATCGGGGGGCTGCGACGGCGTCGGGGGCACGACCGTCGGTCATCGCGAGATGGCGACGAAGGCGACGAACAGGCCGAGCAGTGACATCCCGACCACGGCCACCACCAGCCACAACAACGCCCGGTTGCTCAACACAACGGGCCGCCCGGAGCGCAGTCGCTGGATGTCGACCAAGGCGGTGACCCACAGCGCCACGACGCCCAGCAGCAGCGGCGCCACCACCAGAGCCGCACTCGCACCCGGCCCGTTGCGCAGCGCGAAGGCTCCCAGCAACCACACGACGAACAGCAGCAGGCGCGCGGCACCGGCGCCGTAGCGGCCGAGCAGGACGTGGCCGGCTCCGGGCGTCAACGCCGACAACACCAGCGCCAGCTGCCAGCTGGCGGGCGGCACGTCGGCCTCCACGGGGCGGAAGCGGTCGGCGAACGACGCTCCGCAGACGTCACAGTGCAGCTGGTCGATGCTGTGGTACTCGCCGCACCCCGTGCACTCCCACTCCACCTCGTCGCCGCGGCGGCGCATGCCGGGCGTCCGCAGCTGCTGGATCGACTCGGAAGCTGACGTGTGCGCGAGGTTGCCGGCTGGTTCTGCGGGAACGGACACAACCGGCGACGCCGGCGCGGCGGGGGTTGGCGCCGGCCGGGGGTCGGGCCGGGCCTGTTTGAACGCGGCGAAGCACTGACCGCACCAGCTGGCGTCGTCCGGGTTGGTGGCGGCACAGTTGGGACAGCGCATCAGCTGGGCTCCGGAGGGCCGGCGGTGGTCCGCCGTCGTTGGCCTGCCGCGACGCGGGCACGGAACTCGGCGATCGCCAGCCGCTGATCGGCCAGCAGCGCAGGTTCGGGCTCGGCGCCAGGCTCGCGGCCGGCCTCCAGCCGATCCTTGAGCGCGTTGAGCCCACAGCGGGCGGCGGCGCGGTGGTCCGCGGTCAACCGCGCGACCCGCCGTCCGACCGGCGCCAGGCCGCCTGCCTGGGCCCGAACCAGGTAGTGCACGACGCAGCCGCTGAGCTCGTCGAGGTAGTAGAACTCGGCCTCGCCGTTCAGGTCCCCGTCGTAGCGCAGCTTGAGCCCGAGGTCTGCTCGCACCGCGGCCCGGCGCACCGTGTAGCGCTGCGGTCGACGGCGCCTGCCAGGTGGGTGCAGCACCACCGACAGGCCGTCGCCATAGGGCCGCGCGTGCAGCCCCGGCCACCAGTGATGCCATCCGCCGAGACCGGCCAGCCAGGCGTGGACGTCGCGTCGGCGCGCCCGCACGAACACCGAGTCCCAGGCGTCGATGCGCATTCGTGGCAACCTAGCCCAACACCGCAGCCGCCAGGGCGATGGCGCCGACCGCCGCGGCGGCCGCCGTTCGACGCACGGCGCTGTTGTGGAGTTGTGGCAGCGACCAGGCCAGCGCGATCAAGAAGCCCGCGACCAGTCCGCCGGCGTGCGCCTGCCAGGCGATGTTGAAGCCGGGGGCGAAGGCCAGGGCCATGTTGATGCCGAGCAGCACCAGCAGCTGCCGCAGGCTCGCCGCCCCCGCAGGGGTGCGCCGCCGCCGGTAGGACGCTGCCAGCCATGCCCCGAACAGCCCGAAGATGGCGCCCGACGCCCCGACCGCGATCCCGTTGGGCGCCAGCAGGTAGAAGGCAGCGCCACCGCCGAGGGCAGCGGCGACGTACAGCGCCAGGAACGCCGCCGAACCGACCTCGCGTTCCAGCTGCGGCCCGAAGACGTACAGCGCCCACATGTTGAACGCGATGTGGGCGATGCTGGACTGGTCGTGGAAGAACGCCGCGGTCAGCAGGCGCCACCACTGGCCCTGAGCGACCAGCTCGTTGGCCTGGACGCCGGAGAACAGCAGCACCCTGCCGATCGGCGGCGCCACGAAGCCGACGACGAAGATCGCGACGCACACCGCCAGGATCGTGTAGCTGACGATCGCCGTCCGCGTCTGCCGGCGGCGTACGTCGTCCATGTCCAGGGTGCGCGCGCCCGGCGCCGGCGCCGAGCACTCAGGGCATTTCTGGCCTACCGACGCTGTGCGCACACAGTCGATGCACACCGGGCGCTCGCAGTTAGAGCACGACAGCCGTGTCTCGCGGTCGGGATGGCGGTAGCAGGTCGCCAGGCGTTCGGTACTCACGGGGCCACGGTAGCGCCGGGTCTTCGGCTCGGATGTCCGGTCAGCGGGTACACCCATACCGGCGCACCCGCCCGCTACTCAAGAAGGAACGCCGATGACCGCACTTGACCGAGTCCTGGCCGAGCAGCCGGGCGCCGTGGGCCTGGCGATCGCCCGCGGCCGCATGCTCATCGGGATGTTGGGGCTGCTGAGCGCCCGACGGCTGCTGGCCCGTGCGTTACGCCACCCGCTGGCGCCCTCCGACGAGGCGGTGGCGGCCTTGCGCATGGTGTCCTCGCGCGATCTGGCACTGGGCCTTGGCGCCGAGCTCGCCGCCCGGCGCGGACCCTCCGCGCTGCGCGGCTGGATCGAGGCCGGTGGCCTTGTCGATGCCACCGACGTCGTGTCGCTCGGCCGTGCGCGCACACTGCGCCCGGCCGCGCGCTGGGGTGGCGTGCTGCTGGCCGCGGTCGGAGCCGTGGTGAGCAACCGAGCCGCGCGCAACCTGACCTGACCGCCGCTCGCCTGGTTGGCGCATCTGACTCAGCGGTACAGGCCCTCGATCTCGTTCGCGAAATGCTCGGTGATCGCCGATCGCTTGAGCTTCAGCGTCGGGGTCATCTCGCCGTCCTCGATGGTGAAGTCGCGCGGCAGGACGGTCACCTTGCGGATCGACTCGGCCTGGGAAACGGCGGCGTTCGCGTGCTTGATCGCGGTGTCGACCTCGGCGCGCACGGTCTTGTCCTCGGCGAGCTCCGCCGGCGAGCCCGACAGCTCGTGTTCCTTGGCGAAAGCCGCCAACTCGTCGGGCTCCAGGGTCACCAGTGCCGCCACGAACGCCCGGTTGTCACCGACGACCATCGCCTGGGACACCAGGCGGTGGGACTTGAGACGCTCCTCCAGCACGGCTGGGGCGACGTTCTTGCCCCCGGCGGTGACGATGATCTCCTTCTTGCGACCGGTGATCGTGATGTAGCCGTCGTCGTCGATCTCGCCGATGTCGCCGGTCCGCAACCAGCCGTCCTCGGCGAGGATCTCGGCGGTGGCGTTCTTGTTGTTCCAGTATCCGTCGAAGACCCCCGGTCCTCGGATCAGCAGCTCACCGTCCTCGGCGACCTTGACCTCGGTCCCGGCGTTGGGGCGGCCGACCGTGCCGATGCGCATCTTCGTCGGCGTGTTGAACGCCGAGGCCGCGCTCGTCTCGGTCAGTCCGTAGCCCTCCAGGATCGTGATCCCGGCGGCATGGAAGAAGTAGGCCAGGTGTGGCGACAGCGGCGCCCCGCCCGACACGCAGTAGCGAACCTGCCCGCCGAGCGCGCCGCGCAGCTTGCTATAGACCAGCTTGTCGGCGAGGCCGCGCTTGAGGTTGACCATCCGACCCGGGGTGGCGGTCGAGGCCCACTGCTGCGACGTGGCCACCGCGAAGTCGAACACCTTGCGCTTTCCACCCTCCGCCTTGCGCTGAGCGCTGTTGAAGACCTTTTCGAACACGCGGGGCACCGCCAGCAGGAACGTGGGCCGGAAGGTGGACAGGTCCTCCACGAGCGTGTCCAGTGAGCGCGCGTAGCCCAGCTGGGTGTTGGCCTCCAGGCAGGCGAACTGGATGATCCGCGCCAGCACGTGGGCCAGCGGCAGGAACAGCAGCGTCGAGTCGTTGCTGGTGAACAGCTGCGGCAGCATCGTTTCGCTCTGGCGCGCCGTCGACAGCAGGTTGCCATGCGTGAGGCTGCAGCCCTTCGGATTCCCGGTCGTGCCCGACGTGTAGATGATGGAGGCCAGATCGTCGCCGCTGGTGGTGGCGACACGGTCGGCAACCTGCGCCGACGTGGTGGCATCGCCTCGTTCCGCCAGCGCGTCAAGGCCACCGTCGTCGAGCACGAACACGTCGAACTGGCCGGGAGCGCCCGCTCGCGCGGTGTCCATCTGCTTGGCCTGGTCGGCGGTCGCGACGACAGCCGCCTTGGCAGCGGAGTCGGAGAGGATCCACGCGCACTGCTCGAGCGACGACGTCTCGTACAGCGGCACCGTCACGGCGCCGGCGGACAGGATCGCGAGGTCGGTGACCGTCCACTCCATCCGGGTGTTGCTCATCAACGCGACACGGTCACCAGGTCCGATGCCCAAGGCGATCAGCCCGGCCGCGACCTCGCGCACACGGTCAGCCAGTTGCGGCCAGTCCATGCCTCGCCACTGGCTGTCCACCGACCACCGCATGATCTGGCGGGCGTCGCCAGCCGCCGCACGTACCCACAGCCGCGAGGTCAAGTTCTCGTCGGGGGCGACCGCAGCCGGCGTGTCGCCCTTGCTGTATTGCGCCATGCCCCTGGCTCCTGTCGACTGACCGCCGCCCCGGCGCCTGGACCCGCGGGGCGGTGACACGCGAAGCATCGTAACGGTGGCGCTCACCGCACGGGGTGCCCTGCCGCGCGGCGGAGCGGCGGCGGACCGCCCTTGCATCCGTCGGGGTCGCGAAAGGCACCAGCGGTGCGGCGTCTACCCTGACACGATGACAACCTCACCGGTTCTTCCCAGTCAGGGCTGGGGCGTGCTGCACCTGTTCTTCCACGTCCGCCGCGAGCTGCTGGAAGACGCCACCGCGGCTGCCAAGGACTTTGTGGCGCGGTTGCAGGCCTTCGACGCCCGCGACGACTACCAGGTGCTGGCCTTCAGCGTGCTGGGCCAGAAAGCCGACCTCGGCTTGATGGTCCTGGGGCCGGACCTGGCCGAGTTGGATCAGCTGTCCACCGAGCTGGTGGCGTCACCGTTGGGCGCGGGCCTGCTGCCGGCCGCCTCGTATCTGTCGCTGACCGAGCTGAGCGAGTACACGGCGACTTCCGAGGACGAGGCGCGTCGCCTGGTCGACGAGGATGGCCTCGTCGAGGGCACCCCGGAGCACGCCGCCGCGCTGGCGTCGTTCGACGAGCGCACGGCCGGCTACGCCCAGCACCGGCTGCACCCGCGGCTGCCGCGGCGCAAGGTCATCAGCTTCTACCCGATGAGCAAGCGCCGCGCCGGGGCCGACAACTGGTACGCGTTGGACTTCGCCGACCGCAAGCGGCTGATGGCCGGCCACGCTCGCGTCGGGCGCGGCTACCGCGGCCGGGTGCTGCAGCTGATCACCGGCTCGGTGGGCCTGGACGACTGGGAGTGGGGCGTCACCCTGCTGGCCGACGACCCCAAGGCGATCCGCGACATCGTCTACGAGATGCGCTTCGACGAGGTCAGCGCCCGTTACGGCGAGTTCGGCCCGTTCGTCACCGGCCTCGTCCTGGAACCGGCCGACCTGCTGCATCACCTCGGCCTGCTCTGACCGCGGGTCGCCTGACTGGCTGGCCACGCCGACCGGCCGGCGCAACGTAGGATCGCTCGCATGGCAGATTCGGCAGCGGTCGGCGACCTGCATCTCGCGACAGTCGTGGTCAACGTCAGGGACATGCAGCGTGCCGTCCAGTTCTGGAACGCCGCACTGGCTACCAGCAACGCGAGCAGCGGTGGGATCCGGAGTTCATGATGCTGGTCCACCCCGCGGGCAAGGGACTCCCGGTCTCGCTGCAGCTCACCGACACGGACCCGAAGGAACCGGTCCGCGTGCACCTGGACCTGTACACCTCCGCTCAGGTCCGCCACGTCGAGCGGCTGGTCGAGCTGGGCGCCACCCGCGTGGACGACTGGCCCTATCCGGAGGACGCCGACTTCATCGCGCTGCGCGACCCTGACGGCAACGAGTTCTGCGTCATCCGTCACGCGCAGCTGTAAGCCCGCTCGCCGGGTGGTTTCGCCGACGTGCTGGCCGCCGCATCGACGGGTCGCGTGGTGACGTGTCGAGCCCTGCTCAGTTGACGGCCTCCTTGAAGCTCTTGCCGGCCTTGAAGGCCGGGGCCTTGGAGGCCGGGACCTGCATCTCGGCGCCGGTCTGGGGGTTGCGCCCCGTGCGGGCGGCGCGATCGCGGACCTCGAAGGTGCCGAAGCCGGTCAGCGACACCTTGTCGCCGCTGCGCAGCGCTTCGGTGATGGAGGTCAGGACGGCGTCGAGGGCTCTGGACGTGTCGCCCTTGGACAGGCCGGACTTGTCGGCCGCGGCATCGGCGAGCTGGTTCTTGTTCATCGCTTCTCGTACTCCTCGTCGTCGGGTGGTGGAGAACATCTCGGAGCGCTCCGGCCGGCGATCACCGTAGGGTTGGGGCTGCCGAGGGGGCGCTCGACGGGCTACCGTGCCCCACGATCGGCCGGATCGCAAGCACCACTCGCGCCGATCGGGCCGCCGCTGGGCGGACAGGAGGTTCGCCGAGGCCCCCGCGATGCGCTAGACATCGCTCGCATGGACGCTACAACGCCAGCGGTGGAACCCCGCATGCAGGCCCGCTGGGTGTGCCTCGACGTCGGCGAGACCCTGATCGACGAGACACGCGTGTGGGCGGTGTGGGCCGACATGCTCGGGTTGCCGTACCTGACGCTGGCGGCCGCGATCGGCGCCACCATCGCCGAAGGCAACCCCCACCAGTCGGTCTTCGAGTTCCTCGGCGTTGACGACTGGCAACGCCTCGCCCCCGAGGTGGAACGGCGCTACGGAGGGTTCCAGGCCACCGACCTGTACCCCGACGCCCTGCCGGCTCTGGACGCCCTGCGTGCCGGCGGTTGCTCGCTGGCGGTGATCGCCAACCAGCCGGCGCAGCGGGCCGCCGAGCTGGTGGCCCTTGGCGTCGCGCCCGACGTGCTGGCCATGAGCGACGCGATGGGCGTCGCCAAGCCCGACCCCGCCTTCTTCGCGCAGGTATTGGCGCGCTGCCAGAACCCTCGTCCGGCGGACGTCGCCTACGTCGGTGACCGCGTCGACAACGACGTGGTGCCCTCAGCGGCCGCTGGGCTGCGGGCGGTGTGGTTGCGGCGTGGCCCGTGGGGGGTGGTGCAGCGCGACGACGAGCACCGCGCGCATCTCGTGGTCGACTCGCTGGCCGAGCTGGTCGAGCGGCTCGACGAGGTCTGGGCCGCCGGCTGAGCCGCCGGTCGTCGGGCAGCCCACAGGTCGAGACGGTCAGCCCTTGGCCGCCTCGACGAAACGCTGCCAGGCAGCCTCGTCGTCGCCCACCGCCAGATCGCTCCCGCAGCGCACCAGGGGCAGGCGCAGCACCGCCGGCTGGGCCACCATCCGGTCGATCCAGTCGGCCTCGGACGCCGACACGTACTGCAGGCCCTGCTCGCGGTAGGCCTTGGCGTCGGGATCAAGGACGCCTTCGGGGCCGAAGCGCTGCACGAACCGGCGCAGCTCACCGGGTGACGGGGCGCGCTTGCCGACGTCCACGAAGTGCACAGGGACCCGCCGCTCACTGAACCACCGCTGGGCCTTGCGCGTCGCCGGAGAACGGGCGGAGCCGAACAGCTGCACGTCCATGGTGGGGCATGCTATCGGCCGATGTCCCCTGACCTGCTGACCCGCCCGGTCCGCCACCTCGCCGACCTCATCCGCCGTCGCCAGCTGTCGCCGGACGAGCTGGTCTCCGCGTGCCTGGAGCGCATCGCCTCGGTGGACGGCCGTTTCAACAGCATCGTCACGGTGGACGCCGACGGTGCGTTGGCCGCCGCCCGGCGCGCGCGGGAGGCAGCGGGCAGCCAGGGCGCCCCACCGTTTCTCGGCGTACCGCTGGCGGTCAAAGACCTGGCCCTGACGGCGGGGATCCGCACCACCTTCGGCACCGCCTCGCTGGCCGACTTCGTTCCCGACGTCGACGACGAGCACGTCGCCCGGTTGCGCCGCGCCGGTTTCATCATCATCGCCAAGACCAACGTGCCGGAGCTGGGAACCCTGCCGATCACCGAGTCGCGGCTGCTCGGACCGTGCCGCAACCCATGGGACGACCAGCGCACACCAGGGGGGTCCTCCGGCGGTGCGGCGGCCGCCCTGGCGGCCGGGTTGGTACCGGCGGTGCAGGGCTCGGACGGGGGCGGCTCGTTGCGTATCCCAGCCTCCAACTGCGGGCTGTTCGGCCTCAAGCCGGCGAGGGGGCGGGTCTCCAGCGCTCCGCTGGGACCGGAGATGGTCAGCGGCCTGTCGTCGCCGGGCCCGCTGACCCGCGACGTCGCCGATGCCGCCGCGATGCTGGACGTGATGTGCGGCTACGCGCTGGGCGACCCGCACTGGGCGCCCGATCCGCCCCGCCCCTACGCCGTGGAGGTGACCCGCGAACCCCCACCGCTGCGCTGCGGGCTGGTCACGGCATGGCCCTTCGGCACCTTCGACGCCGAGGCGATCACCGCCGCCGAGGACGCCGCCCGGCTGCTGGAGTCGCTGGGCCACCGCGTCGAGCCGCTGACCCTGCAGCTGGATAGCAGCTTCAAGGACGCCTTCCAGGTCGTCTGGGCCGCCGGGCTGTCGGCCACGCCGGTGCCGCACGACACGCTGGAACCGTTCAACGCGGGATTGGCCGCGATCGGCCGGAAGCTTTCGGCTGCCGCGTTGTTGCGGGCCACGGCGATGCTGCAGGTGCAGGCGCGGGCAGTGATCACCGCCACCGCCGGCTATGACGCGGTGGTGTCGCCAACGCTGACGCGCGCGCCGCTGCGGATCGGCGAGCTGGACCACCTCGCCGACGACCCCTCGGCGATGATGGAGACCCTCGCCGGCTACGTCGGTCTGACGCCGCTGGCCAACGTCACCGGTCAGCCCTCGATGAGCCTGCCGCTGGGCATCGACCGCGGCGGGCTGCCGCTCGGCGTGATGGTGACCGGCCGCCCCGCCGACGAGGCGACGCTGCTGCGCCTGGCCGCCCAGCTGCAGGCCGCGGTGGGCTGGAACAACCGGCGTCCCCCGGTAGCAGCCTCAACGACCAAGGAGCAAGCGGCATGCTGATCGACGCGACCGTCCTGGTGACCGGCGCTTCCAGCGGCATCGGGCAGGCCTGCGCCGAGGCCTTCGCCCGGGCCGGCGCCCGCCTGCTGCTGTCCGCCCGGCGGCACGACCGGCTCACCGAGCTGGCGGACTCGCTGAACGCCGAGGTTCGCATCCTGCCGCTGGACGTACGCGACCGCGCGGCCGTCAGCGCCGCCGTCGACAGCCTGGACGACGGCTGGCGCGACGTCGACGTGCTGGTGAACAACGCCGGGCTGGCAGCCGGCTTCGGGCCGTTGCACGACAACGACCCCGCCGACTGGGACCGCATGATCGAAACGAACATCACGGGCCTGCTCAACGTGACCTCTGCCGTGGTGCCTGCCATGGTCCGCCGAGGGCGTGGCCACGTCGTCAACATCGGCTCCATCGCCGGCCACGAGACCTACCCCAACGGCGCGGTGTACTGCGCGACCAAGGCGGCGGTTGACCGGATCACCACGGGTCTGCGCATGGACCTGCTGGGCTCGGGCGTACGGGTGTCGACGGTCGACCCCGGCGCGGTGGAGACCGAGTTCTCCATCGTGCGGTTCTCGGGTGACCGCGACCGTGCCGAGCGGGTGTATCAAGGCATGACGCCCCTGACGCCCGACGACGTGGCCGAGACCGTGGTGTGGATCGCCGACCGGCCCGCCCACGTCCAGGTGGCGCAAGTGGTCCTGCTGCCAACCGATCAGGCGTCCGCGTCGCTGCGGGTCAAGCGTTAGCGCTCAAGTAGCCGGAGGCGGTAGCGCACCACATCAGCGCGACAACGCCGCAGCGCCGCCTCAGATGGGCAGGCGCCGGAAGATCGGCCGGGGGACATGGCGCAGGACCGCCATCACGTAGCGCAGCGCGCCCGGCACCCACACGATCTCGCGGTTGCGCCGCAGACCGTCGTCGATGGCTTCCGCCACGGCCTCGGCGGTGGTGGCCAGTGGGCCAGGAGGCCTGCCGGCGGTCATCTTGGTGTACACGAAGCCAGGCCGCACGACCAGCACCCCGGCGCCGGAGCCGACCAGGCTGTCGCCGAGCGCCAGGCCCAGGCCGTCCAGGCCCGCCTTGCCGGCCCCGTAGACAAAGTTGGACCGCCGCACCCGCTCCCCTGCCACCGACGACAGCACAACCAGGGTCCCGTGTCCCTGAGCCCGCAGCCGCTGCGCGACGTGCAGGGCGATGGAGGCGCACCCCAGGAAGTTCGTCCGCAGCACCTCTACGGCCACCTCGGGATCGCGCTCGGCGGTGTCCTGGTCGCCGAGCACGCCGGCGGCCAGCACCACCACGTCGAAGTCACGCGCGCCGAAGACCAGCTCGACGAAGGCGCCGTGGCCGTCGGTCTCGTCGGCGTCGAACGCCACGGTCTCGACCTGCGCGGCGCCTGAACGCCGCAGCGCGGCGGCGGCGGCGTCCAGCGCCTCGGGCCGGCGCCCGGCCAGCACGACCGTGCCGGCCCGGGACGCGACCAGCCGCCGGGCGGTCGCCAGACCGATGTCCGAGCTCCCCCCGAGCACCAGCATCGACTGCACGGTTCCCAGCGCGTCACGCACGGCCACGCCCCTTCGTCGGCCTGCCAATCGATGATCGCAGGCCCAGCCGTTGCGACAGGTCCGAACGCAGCAGGCCGTCGGGGTCGACGCGGGCGCAGACTTGGCGCCATTCGTCCAGGCGCGGGTACATGGCGGCGACCACCTCCGGGCGCATCCGCGCGTCCTTGGCCAGGTAACAGCGCCCGCCCGCCGCCACCACCGACTCGTCCAGCTCGTCGAGCACCGCGCCCAGCCGGGGCGGGCCAACCGGCAGGTCCAGGGCCAACGTCCAGCCCGCCAGCGGGAACGACAGGTGGCCGGGGTTACCCGGACCGAAGCGCTTGAGGACGGCCAGCACCGAGGGACAGCCTGCCGCGCCCAGCCGTTGAATGGCCGAGCGCACGACCTGTTCGGCACCGAAGGGCACCACGAACTGGTACTGCACGAAGCCGGCTCTGCCGTATAGGCGGTTCCAGGCCGCCACGCCGTCCAGCGGGTGGAAGAAGCCGCCAAGGCTGTGCAGCGCGCCACGGCGGCGGCGCGGGCTCTTGCGGTACCAGGCCTCGTTGAGCAGCCGGGCGGTCAAGGGGCGGACCAGCCCTGGGGGCGCCCACGGCGGGGCGGCGACGCGGATCGCCGGGTCGTAGGCCAGCGGGTCGGCGCGGCGGCGTGGCGGCAGGTCGGCCACAGCGGCGTGCTCGCCGCGGGTGAGCACCGAACGGCCAAGACTGCGCCCCGTGGCCATGCAGTCGATCCAGGCCACGGAGTAGCGGTAGCGGTGGTCGTCGGCGTCCATGCGCGCCAGCAGCTCGTCGAGGTCGCCGGTGCGCTCGGTGTCCACCCGCATCAGCGACGTGGAGATCGGCACGAGACGCAGGGTCGCCTGCACGATCACACCGGTCAGTCCCATTCCGCCGGCGGTGGCCCAGAACAGGTCGGGATCGTCGCGCGCCGAGACGTGGTGCTCCCCGGTCGGCGTCATCAGGGTCATCGACGCGACGTGCTGGGCGAAGCTGCCGTCGTGGTGATGGTTCTTGCCGTGGATGTCCGCGGCGATTGCCCCGCCGACCGTCACGAAGCGCGTGCCCGGGGTCACCGCCGCGAACCAGCCCGCCGGCACGAAGCGGGCGAGCAGCGCGTCAAGGCTCATGCCGGCCTGGACGGTCACCAACCCGTGGTCGGGGTCGAAGTCGGTGACGCCGTCCAGCCGGGTGGCGTCGATGACCGAGCCGCCGGCGTTCTGCGCGGCGTCGCCGTAGGAGCGCCCCAGCCCTCGGGCGACCACGCCGCGTCCGCCGGCGGGGGCCAGCAGTGACTTGACCTCGCCGGCTGCCAACGGCGTGGCAACCGACGCTCGGCTCGGCGCCGTGCGTCCCCAGCCGGTCAGC
>JALZLF010000142.1 GCA_030858865.1 Actinomycetota bacterium
CCGAAGTGGAAGATGGAGGCGGCGAGCACCGCGGAGGCTCCAGCGGTGATGCCGGCGACCATGTGGTCTGGCGTGCCAGCGCCGCCCGAGGCCACGACCGGCAGGTTGACGGCTGCCGTCACGGCTCGAAGCAGGTCGAGATCGAAGCCGACCTTGGAGCCGTCACGGTCCATCGACGTCAGCAGGATCTCTCCGGCGCCGCGCCGTTCGCACTCGGCGGCCCACTCGACGACGTCGCGGCCGGTCGGCGTCCGCCCACCGTGCACCACCACCTCCCAGGCTGGTGACGGCACGTCCCGCTCCGCCGTGGCAGCGGTCCTGGCGCGGGCGTCGATGGCCGCCACCACGCATTGCGAACCGAACGCTTCGGCGGCCTCGGACAGCACCTCGGGACGCGCCACGGCGGCGGTGTTCAGCGACACCTTGTCCGCCCCCGCCCGCAACAGCCGCCGGACGTCGCCGGCGCCGCGGACTCCCCCGCCGACGGTGAGCGGGATGAACACCTGCTCGGCGGTGGCGGTCACCACGTCGTAGATGGTCTCGCGGTCGTCGCTGGACGCGGTGATGTCGAGGAAGACCAGCTCGTCGGCGCCCTCGGCGTCATAGGTGCGGGCCATCTGTACCGGGTCGCCCGCGTCGCGCAGGTCGACGAACCGCACGCCCTTGACCACCCGGCCGGCATCGACGTCCAGGCACGGAATCACCCGGGCGCTGAGCGTCACCGTGGACCGTCCCGCAGCACGCCGAGCGCCTGCTGCAACGAGAAGCGGCCGGCGTACAGCGCTTTGCCGACGATGGCGCCGTCGACCTGGGGGTGAGCGCCGCGCAAGGCGCGCAGGTCGTCCAGCGAGGAGACGCCCCCGCTGGCGGTGATCCGCGCCGATGTGGCGTCGGCGACTTCGCACAGCCGCGGAAGGTTCGGGCCCGACAGCATGCCGTCGCGCGAGATGTCGGTGAAGACGAAGCGCGCCACTCCCATTCGGGTGAAGCGGTGCAGCGCGTCGAACAGGTCGCCTGAGGACGATGTCCAACCGCGGGCCTTGAGGATCGTGCCGTCGGCGTCCAACCCGACCGCGACCTTGTCGCCGTGCGCCGCCACGGCCGCCGCGACGAAGGACGGTTCCTCTAGCGCCATGGTGCCGACGACCACCCTGCTGGCGCCGTATGCCACCGAGTCGTCGAGGTCGCGCATCGAGCGCACACCTCCCGAGGCCTGCACCGGCACACCGGTGGCCTCGACGATGGCGGCGACGAGGTGGCGGTTCCGGGGCTGGCCGTCGAAGGCGGCGTCGAGGTCCACCACGTGCAGCCACTGGGCGCCCGCCGCCGCGAACTCTTGGGCGACCGCCACCGGATCGTCGTCGTAGACCGTCTCTTCCTCGGCCCGTCCCTGGACCAGGCGAACGGCGCGGCCGCCGCGGATGTCGATGGCCGGGTAGAGGGTGAAGAGCATCTGTGGTGTCCTACCCTTGCCCTCGCACGAAGTTCGCGAGCAGGCGGGCGCCGACGTCGCCGGACTTCTCCGGATGGAACTGGGTGCCCACGACCGAGCCCACCCGCACGACGCTGGGGAACCCGGGGCCGTAGTCGGTGGTCGCGACGACATGCGCGCCGTCCGTCGGGTCGGCGGCGTAGGAGTGGACGAAATAGGCCCGATGGCCGTCCACACCGTCCAGCAGCGGATCGTGACGAACGGCTCGCACGGTGTTCCAGCCCATGTGCGGCACGGTCACGGTCGGCGGCAGGCGCCGGACATTGCCCGGCAGCAACCCCAACCCGGGCGTGCCCGGATCCTCCTCGCTGGCGTCGTACAGGATCTGCAGCCCAACACAGACACCGAGCAGCGGGCGTTCCTCGCCGGCCCAGCGGCTGACCAGACTTTCCAGCCCGGCCTCGCGAAACTGCCGCACGCACTGACCGAAGTGGCCAACGCCCGGCACGACCAGGGCGTCGGCCTCGCCCGCCCGCGCGGCGTTGCCGGTGACGACGACGGTGGCACCGGCACGCTCCAGCGCCCGTTGCGCGGAACGCAGGTTCCCGGCGCCGTAGTCAAGGAGCGCGATGCGAGTGGCCACGCGGCAACCCTAGCCCCATCCACAGCGGCTGACCCAGGCGGCAGCCGTCGCCGATCCACCCGTCCTACCGTCCTGGCATGGCAGTGGACGAACGGTCGCGTCACGGGCTGTACAGTCGGCTGGAGGATGGGTCGCGAGCACGCGGTGACGCTGATGGAGCATCTCCCACCGGTCGGCTGGGCGGACGTGGCCACCCGCCAGGATCTCGGCGCGCTGGAGGAGCGCATGGACCTGCACTTCGAGGCGATCGACCTGCGCTTCGAGGCGATCGACCGGCGCTTCGAGGCGATGGACCGGCGGCTTGACGGCTTCGTGACTGAGACGCAGTTGACCGCCACCAAACACGAGTTGCTCGCTGCCTTCAGCGGCGAGCTCAACGCCGCGATCACCGCCCAGACCCGCACCATCGTCTTCACGATGGCGGGCACGGTGGTCACCCTCGGGGGGATGGCCCTGGGCTTTGCGCAACTCGCCTGACGACGCTCACAGCGTCCCCTTGGTGGACGCGACGCCGGTGCCGGTCACGGCCATCGCTCGCCGCAGCGCCACCGCCACGGCCTTGAACACCGCCTCCTGGATGTGGTGGCTGCCCTTCCCGGCCAGCCGCTGCACGTGCAGCGTGATGCGGGCGTTGGCCACGACCGATTCGAAGAAGTGCTCGGTCAGCGTCGTCTCGTAGCTGCCGACCAGCTCTACGGGCGTGTCGGCGTCATAGACCAGGTAGGGGCGGCCCGACAGGTCCACGGCGACGCGGACGAGCGCCTCGTCGAGAGGAACGGTGGCCTCTCCGAAGCGCTCGACGCCCGCCTTGTCGCCCAGCGCCTCGGCGAGAGCCTGACCCAGCGCGATCCCGCTGTCCTCGACCGTGTGGTGGGCGTCGACCTCCAGGTCACCGTCGGTCCGCACGGTCAGGTCGAAGCGTCCGTGACGGCCGAGCTGGTCGAGCATGTGGTCGAAGAACGGCACACCCGTGGCGATGTCGGTGATGCCGCTGCCGTCAAGGTCAAGGCGGACCGCCACCGTCGTCTCGTTGGTGGCCCGGTCGACCTGGGCGAGGCGGCGCCGGTCGCTCACAACGAGTCCTTCATCGCGGCCAGAAACGCGTCGTCCTCTTCCCGCGTGCCGACCGATACTCGCAGGCAACCCTGCAGCCGCGGGTGGGTCGAGAAGTCGCGCACCAGCACACCGCGCGCCAGCAAGCGGTCGAACAGATCAGGCACGGCGGTGCGAAACAACAGGAAGTTGGCCGACGATGGCCACACGGTGACACCGTCCAGCGCAGCGAGGGCGTCGTGGAGGCGGTCGCGCTCGACCGACAACGCGGCCACGTGGCCAGTCACCTGGTCGGCCAGCTCCACGGCGACCAGGCCGGCAGCCTGGGTTAGCGCGTCCAGATGGTAGGGCAGGCGCACCTTGCGCAGGTCGTTGACGACCCAGTCATGGCCCAGCAGGTAGCCCAGACGCAGCCCGGCCAGCCGCCACGCCTTTGAGAACGTCCGGCACACCACCATCCGGGGCAGCTCGTCGAGCAGCCCCACCGCCGAGTGCCCACCGAACTCGACATAGGCCTCGTCGACGACGACAAGGGCTCGGCTGTGGTCATGCAGCGCGCGGATCGTGTCCAGGGGCAGCGTCATCCCCGTCGGGTTGTTCGGGTTGGCAACGCAGATCAGTTGCGGGTCGTGCTCGGCGGCGAAGGAGGCCGCGGCGGCCGCTGACAACCCGAAGCCGTCGTCCAGGTCGACGCTGACAACCGGCGTGGCGGCGACGCGGGCAATCAGAGGGTGGGCGGAGTAGCCGGGACGGACCAACAGGAGCCGACGCCCGCAGCCGCCGTAGGCCAGGAACAGCTGCAGCAGGATCTCGTTGGAGCCGTTGGCCGCCCACACCCGCTCGGGCGGCAAGCCGAAGCGCTCGGCCAGGACGGTGCGCAGCCGCCATGCCCGCCGGTCGGGATAGCGGTGCAGGTCCAACTCCGCGACGCGCTTGGCCAGCCGGTCGAAGAACGCCGGTGGCGGCGGCCACGGCGTCTCGTTGATGTTCAGCCGGACCGCCACGTCCAGCTGCGGCGCCCCGTAGGGGCTGACGTCGGCGAGGTCAGTCCGCACCGGCGGGCGGGGAGCGGTCACGGGGCGCCGCTGTCGAGGCGCAGCTGCACGGCGCGCACGTGGGCGGGCAGGTCCTCGGCGGCCCCGAGCGCCGCCACCACGGGGGCAAGCTCGGCCAGCGCCGGGGCGTCGTACTGCACCCAGTTCACCGGAACGAAGAAGTCGTCGGTGCGAAGCCCCCCGGTGAAGCGCGCCGTACCGCCGGTCGGCAGCGTGTGGTTGGGACCGGCGCAGTAGTCGCCGAGCGAGACGGGGCTGTGCGCGCCGACGAACACCGCCCCCGCGGTGCGGATCCGGGCGGCGACCGCGACCGAGTCGGCGGTCTGCACCTCCAGGTGCTCGGCGGCGAACGCGTCCGCGACCGCGACGGCCTGGTCCAGGTCGTCGACCAGCGCCGCAGCCCCCTGGCCGGCGAACGCCGTGCGGATGCGCTCGGCATGCCGGGCGGCGTCAACTTCTGTGACCAGCGCCTCCTCGACGGCCTCGACGAGGGTTGCCGACGGGGTGATGAGCAGGCATGTGGCCAGCGGATCGTGCTCGGCTTGGGCCACCAGATCGGCAGCCACCATGCGCGGGTCGGCGGTGTCGTCGGCGATGATCGCCACCTCGGTGACGCCGGCGAGCGCGTCGATGCCGCAGGCGCCGTCGGCGGCGACCATCTGCTTCGCCTCGGCAACGTAGACGTTGCCAGGGCCCACCACCTTGTCGCAGCGACGCACCGTGGTCGTGCCGTAGGCCATGGCGGCGATCGCCTGCGCCCCGCCGATGCGCAGGATGCGGTCCGCACCGGCAAGGGCGGCCGCGGCGAGCACAGCCGGGTTGACCCGACCGTCGGGACCGGGCGGCGTGCACAGCACGACCTCGTCGACACCGGCGACGCGCGCCGGCACGACCGTCATCAGCACGGTCGACGGGTACGCCGCGCGACCGCCCGGCACGTACACCCCGACGCGGCGGAGCGGGCGGTGCACGACACCCAGCACCGCGCCGTTGCGTTCGGCGCGCCAGTCCCGGGGGCGGGCCTGCTCGTGGAACCAACGGATCTGCTCGGCCGCGCGTTCCAGCGCGGCGCGCAACGTCGGGTCCAGAGCGTCCAGGGCTGCCCTCGCCTGGTCGGGATCGACCTGCATCCCGCCGGCGCCATCCCAACCATCGAGCTCGCGGGTGTGGTGGGCAACGCCGGCGTCGCCGTTCGCACGAACGTCGTCAAGGATCGCCCTGGCCGTCGCTCGCGCGGCGGTGACGGTCTCGTTCGAGGCGCGCGGCAATCGCCCCGACACGTCGGAGTGATCGCCACGCAGGTCGAGCAAGGTCAGCATCCGCCGCACTGTATCCAGCGCCTGTCGCGGCGACCGCATCCGTGGTGCACCAGCGGGGCGACACTGGGGACCGGCACGTAGCCTGGACAAGGATGGAACTGCCTTTGTTCCCTCTTCACCTCGTCCTGTTCCCGGGGCGTCCCTTGCCGTTGCACCTGTTCGAGCAGCGCTACCGCCAGATGCTGGCCGACTGCTTGCGCGCGGACCGCCGCTTCGGGGTGGTCGCCATTCGGGCGGGTTCGGACGTGGCTCCCGGAGCCGACGTGTTCAGTGTCGGGACGATCGCCGAGATCGAGGACGTCGAGCGCTTCGACGACGGGCGCGCCAACATCGTCACCCGCGGCAGGCAGCGGTTCCGCATCGACGCGATCGTGCCTGGCAGGCCCTACCTGTGCGCACGCGTGCGGCCGTTGGAAGAGGCGCCTGCCGTCGCCGAGGACGCCGAGCGCGCCGAGGCCCTGCGCCGCGTCCTGCTGCCGTACCTGGCCGAGCTCGGTGCGCCCGACGAGCTGCTGCGCCGGATCCCATCCGGCCCCGCCGACCTGGCCTGGCTGGCGGCCGCCGCTCTCCAGGTTGAGGTTCCCGAGCAGCAACGGCTGCTGGAGCTGGACACCTGCAGCCAGCGACTCGAGGCGACCCTGGAGGCGCTGCGTCGCGAAGCCGGGCTGATGCGGCACTTCGGGACGGTCGGCTCGTTGCGCCCGCCCAGCCCCGCGGGAGCCGAGCTCAACTAAGCCCGGGCTTGGCGGTTTGGTTCCCTACCGCTCCGCTATTCGGGCGCGCTCGACGGCCGGCGGCTGCCAGCGGGCGGGTACGTCGATCATCTGCCCCTCGGCGGCCGCGATGGCGTCACAGCCGGAACCAACGACGCCGGCCAGCATGGCGTCGACGGCCTCGTCGGTGCGGCCGGGTTCATGGTGGAACAGCACCAGCCGCGCCGCGCCCGACGCCCTGGCCAGCTCCACCGCATAGTCGACGGCCGCGTGACCGTAGTGCAACCGGTCAGGTAGCTCCTCGGCGGTGTACTGCGCGTCGTGGATCAGCAGGTCAACGCCATCGGCGAGGTCCAGTGCCGCCTGGTGGCACACCCCCAACCCCCGGGCGCCCGGACCCAGCGACGTCGGGCTGTGGTCGGGCATGTAGGCGATGGCGGCGTGGCCGTCGCTGATGCGGTAGCCGTAGGTGCGCCCGCCCTTGTGGGGGATCTCCGCCGCCAACACGCTGAAGCCCTCGATGTCGTGGACGCCGGGCTCCAGGCCGTTGAAGCGCCACCGTCCCAGCAGCTCAGTCGGCAGGATCGGGAAGTGCGGCGGTGACACCATGCGCGACAGCACCTCAACGGCGTCGCCCTGTTCGGGTATCAGAACCGCCACGTCGGCGTCGTGGCGGTTGCCGGCGGCGAAGAACGGCAGCCCCTGCGTGTGGTCCCAGTGCAGATGCGTCAGCAGCAGGGTCCCCCGGAAGGGCTCGGCTGCCAGCGTCTGCGACAGGTGCCGCAGGCCGGTGCCGGCGTCCAGCACCAGACTTGGGGCGCTGCCGTCGTGAGCCAGCCCCACGCATGACGTGTGGCCGCCGTAGCGCACGTAGTCCACACCCGGCGAGGGCGTGGAGCCGCGCACGCCGTGGAAGGTGACGCGCACCCCCGCTATCCGTCGTTGGGGCGACGGCTGTCGCGCAGCTCGGCCAGGGCCTGCGGGTCGATCTCGTCGCCGTTGACGGCGGCCACCCGGCAGGCGGTCATCGCCCGAAGTGTCGCGGTGCGCCTACCGCCCTCCAGCAGCGCCATCTCGCCGAGCACCGCACCGGGACCGACCTCGGCTTTCGGTTCGCCGTCCTGCACCACGGCCAGCACACCGTCGAGCAACAGGAACAGCTCGTCACCCGGGTCGCCCTGCTCGACGAGCGTCTCGCCCTTGGCCACACGCCGCATCCGTGGCTTGGCTGCCGGCTGCATGATCGACACGGACAGCTGGCGTTCCAGGGCGGTCTCGATCTCGGTCACCAGGGCCGGCGAGTCCTGGTCGCCCCATGGGGTGTGGACCCCGAAGGCCTCTCGCTGCCAGGTCGCGAACTCGATCGTGCCGCTCTTGGCCGACAGGCTGGCCTTGTCGTCATAGACCCAGTGGCGCGGGAACGGGCTGGCGCCGACCAGTTTGCGTTCACTGCGCCCGTCGGCGTGCAGCGTCACCTCCAGCGTGGTCCAGGCGGTGGGCGCCTGGATCTGCACGAAGGGCGGGTGGTTGACGCGCCGCGGGGCTGGCATCCCCGTCCGGCCGCCGGCGGTCTGGCGGAAGCGCACCCAGTCGTCACCCACCTCCGGCTCCGCGCGCCGGTCGGGGAAGGCGACGGCTTGCACGGTCATGCCGGCACGGCCGAGTCGGATCTTGGTTACCCCGATCCGCCCGCCCCCGTCTTGGCCGTAGGAGGTGATGCGGCCGTTGTCGTCGACCTCGACCCAGGCCGACAAGACGTTGGCGAAGCGGAAGCGGTCCGCCGCTCTCAGCGCCTCCAAATCGTCAATGGTGTCGGGTGGCGGCTGGTCGTAGTGGGCGAAGCCGACATCGAAGGGCAGCTTGGTCATGCCTTGGATCGCCTCGGAGGGGATCCAGGAGATCGACGTGACGGACGTCTCGTAGCGCATCAGGTGTCCTTTCCTCCCGCACCGGCGGGAGCCCGCAACGGCCCGGCCATGCGCTTGACGTTGACCAGGTTGGTGTAGCTGACATTGTCGGTTGTGGAGTTGCCACCGAACGTGCCGCAGCCCAGCGTCAGTGACGGCGTCAGCCCGTTGCCCAGCCCGATGCAGCCCTGGGCGGCCGGCGCGTTGGCCAGGATCCGGCTGGCGGGCATCGCCAGGCCGTAACGCCGCTGGCGCTGTTCGTCGGGGGTGTGGACGACGGCCGTGTGGCCGGTGCCGCCGTTGCCCAGCAGCCGCAGGCAGACCGCCATTGCCTCGTCCTCGCCAGCCACCGTGAACAGCGACAGCAGCGGGGCCAGCTTCTCGCGCCCCCACGGGCCGTCGACCTCGCCGAGGTCGGTGGGCGCGACGAGCAGGCGCAGCGGGTGCTGCCGGACGATGCCGCAGGTCGCCGCGATCGAGGCGGCCGACTGGCCCAGCACCCGACGGCTGAGACCGTGCTCGTCGAAGGCGTGGACCGTCAGGCGTGCCTTCTCCGACGCGTCGAGCACGGCCGCCCCGCTCAGCTCGAGCGCCTCGTCGAACCGTGCGCGCACCGCGCTGTCCACCACGAGGTTGTTCTCCGAGCCGCAGATCACCCCGTGGTCGAACGACTTGCTGTCGATGACCGTCCTGGCCGCCGCCGCGACGTCGGCGTCGTCGCAGATCCAGGCTGGCGCGTTGCCTGACCCGACGCCGATGGCGGGTGTGCCCGAGCTGTAGGCCGCCTTGACCATCCCAGGACCACCGGTCGCCAGGACCAACGACACCGAGGGATGACCCATGTACATCGCTGTCCGTCGCCGGGTGCCGCGCCCGGGGAGCGCCTGCAGCAGATCGGCCGGCGCGCCGTGGTCGGTCAGCACCTGGCGGATCAGGGTGGCCGTGTCGGCACCGACTCCGCGTGCCGCGTGGTGGACGCTGGCGATCAGCGCGTTGCGGCTCTTCAGGCAGATCAACGACTTGAACACCAGGGTGGACACCGGGTTGGTCATGGGGACGAGTCCCAGGATGACCCCCGAGGGGGCGGCGATCTCGGTGACCCCTCGGGCGTCGTCGGTGCCCCAGACCCCCGTTCCCACCTTGCCGATCAACGAGGCGGCGACGTCGAGACTGGCGAAGCGGTTCTTGCGCGTCTTGTCCGCGGCGTTGCCGACGCCGGTCTCGGCCACCGTGTCGGCGGCCAGTGGTCCGGCCCGAGCCGCCACGGCCTCGGCGACGGCCGCCACGAGCCCGTCGATCTTGTCCTCGGGCCAGGCCTCGAACGACTCCTGAGCCGCCCTGGCCGCCGCCACCGTCCGGTCGACCGACGCGTCGACCTCGTCGCCGAACACGAACTGCTGCAGATGCTTGGCGTACTGGCGGGCCCGCGTGGCCGCGTTGCGGCCCAACGCCAGGACGACCTGCAGGCCGGCGGCCGGGTCGTCGCGGCACAGCGCCCGCAGTCCGTCGGCCGACAGCCGGCGCACGACGACGTCGGTGTGGGCGTAGGCGCTGGCCGACCGGGGGGTGCGATCCAGCAGCGAGAACTCGCCGCACAGCTCGCCAGGCCCGACGTAACCGACCACGCCGTCGGAGTCGAAGTCGGCGCGGGTCACCTCGACGCGGATCTCACCCTCCACCACCAGATAGCAGGCGTCACCGACCGAACCCTCGGCCATGAGGCAGGCCTCGGCCGGGAAGCGGTGGCTGGTGACCAGCCCGTCCATCCGCCGCGCGTCGGTGAGGCCCAACGCCGTCAGCAGCGCTTCCGCCATGGGTGTCCCCTACCGCAAGCCGGCACGCCCGCGCCTGCCGGTGACAGGATCGTACGGGGCGCGCGCCGGGGTGTCGATGCCACCAGGGCTGATTGTCGCCTTCCGCTCGGCCGTGCTGCAGAACATCATGGCCGCGATGGATCTCCAGCCGACGCCGGGTACGGCCGCAAGCCGGCCTGTGCGGTCCGAGGGCAGGGTGCTGG
>JALZLF010000038.1 GCA_030858865.1 Actinomycetota bacterium
CCCCCCGAGCCGGCAGCTGGGTCGCCCAGCTCCCCGGGTCCGACAGCCCGCTACGGACCAGTGCCGCCGCGTCGACCTGCACAGCGGGTGGCAGCGACCTCGCCGTTCCCCAGGTTTCCTCGAAGTCGACCTCCTTGTCCCACCACAGGATCGAGAACCTCGCGGTGCCGGCCGCGTGCCAGACCTGTACCGCGTTGCGGTCGATGACGACCTGGATGGAGACGGCCATCAGGGTGCGGCCCCGCCAGCGGATCTTCACGTAGCCCGCGATGTCGACGCTGAACCGCCCGTCATCGTAGGCGATGGCGTCGAAGCCGAGGGCACCGTCGATGTCCACGGGACCGATCTCGGCGCGCAGCGTGAACAGCGCCCCGAGCTGCCAGCTCGACGCGGTCACCGCGGCGTAGGCCTGGAGTGTGAGGACTACCGAGTCGCCGATCTTCCAGACCAGGCCGAGCCGGGCGATCCTGGCCGGCAGGGCCGGCGGCAGATCGGTGAAGGCGGGATGAAAGCCGCCGGCGGCGATGGCGAAGGCTGGGTTGCCGCCGAACCCGATCCGCACGATCAGCGAACCGCTGAACTCCACGCCCCCGAGTTTGGAGTCGCGTAGCCGGGCGTCGATTGCCAGCAACCCCGATTCCGAGTCGTAGTCCCCAAGGACATCGGCGGTGATCTCCACCAGCCGCGGTGCGTCGATCTTCAGCGGCGGGGCAGTCGCCCGCACGGTGCCGAGCACGGTCAGCCGGGTGAACCGGAAGTCCCCGCCGCCGAAGGCGCCGCTGAACTGCGCCAGGATCGCGAGCCGCGCAACCACGATCGGCGGTGTGCCCCAGTTGACCTCGACGAGCGGTCCGACCGTGAGGGCGTTCGCCTGAACCGGGAACAGGGTCCGCAGCCGGCCGAGGATCCGGGGCGCGTTCTTGACCGGGTCGGCCGGGAAGAGCGCGTCGTCGAACGCGTTGCTGCCGAGCGAAGCCCGCAGCTGCTCGACCGACGCGATGTGCTGCAGGCCCACGATGCCACCGACAGCGGTGAGGTTGAAGCCGAGGCCGAGCTGCCACGGCGTCTCGCGGAACTCGGCGTACAGCAGCAGGAGCAGCGACCAGCCGGCCGGGTCGGGGGCCTTGGTGTTGAGCAGGCCGACCGCCTTGACGGTCAGCCCTTTGCAGCTGAGCTCCAGGACGCCGGCGTACTCGCCCTTGTCAGCGTCGAGGTAGAGGAACCCGCCGCCCCTGACCGCTTTGGCGTCGATCGTGACGCCGATGCCGGTGGGCGGTTTGAAACCGAAGTCGAGATCCAGCAGGCCGAGGTTCGGCTCGACGCCACCGGCCCGCAGATCGCCGCGCAGGCCGAGCCGGTCCAGGGTCAGGTTGAACGGCCCGATGTTGATGTCGGCGCTGGTGGACAGTTCGATGCTGGTCTGGCGGGTCGCGTCGGGGCCGCGCCCGATCGCGATGTGGCCCTTCTGGATCCGGAACGGCCCGAAGTGGGTGACGTTCGCCGGCACGGTCGCCTCGAGCCCACCGGACGTCGTGCCGACCGGGAGAGCCTCGAACGCCAAGGGGCTGGGATTCGGCGGGGTACTCGTGGACGAGGACTTCGGACCACCTTCCAACCGGAGGCCGTCACGGTCCAGAACCACGGTGAGGTCGAAGCGCGTCTTGAGCTCCTGGCTGAGCGAGGAGATGAAGCTGTCGGCGTCGGAAAGTGCCAGTGACAGGTCGATGACCTTGAACTCCAGCCGCACCGAGGACTGCGCCGACAGCTCCAGTCGCAGCTGGATCGTCTCCACGACGAAGTGCGGGCCGTCCCGCTGGCCGAACTCGAGTGCCGTGGCGTCGGCGCGGCCGTACGCCGCGACGCCGCGGACCAGGTCACCCGCGTTGAAGTCCCACGGCGAGGAGATCAGGATGTTGGCCGCCGCGGGAGCCTCCAGCGAGGCGGAGAAGCGGCCGCTGGCGGCGGAGATCCCGCCGCCGATGGCGAGGTTCAGCTGGAACGGGACGTCGCCCGCCGGTGGCACGTAGATCCAGGTCAGGCTGATGTGCTCCTCGGTGCCGGCGCCGTCCGGGTCGGGATCGGAGGCGTCGACGGTGTACGCGGTGCGGGCGATCCGGTCGACGGCGGGGGTCTTGGAGTCCGGGTCGGGCTCGTAGCCGTAGGCGGCCCGCACCCGCACCGGCAGGTCGTCTCCGAAGATCGCCGCGAGGACCGACGTTGACAGCTGGATCCAGTTGCGGACGCCCTCGGTCCCGGCCGGGTCGGTGACGTCGGACGGCGCGCCGGACCGACCGCCGAGCAGGTCGACCGCGCGCAGCACGTTGACGGCCTCGACTTCCTCTGTCGAGCCGAGCCCACCCAGAAAGCCGCTGGCACGGGCCAGGCCGTGCAGCAGTGGCCAGCGGGCGCGGATCGACTCCGCCGCGCCGACCTGGCCGACCATGGTGAGCGTGTCCCAGATCTGGTCAACGCTGAGATCCAGCGAGCCGAAGAAGTCGACCAGCATGCCGTACACCGCCCGCACCTCGGCCACGGTGGCGTCGAAGGCTTCCTTGTCGACGTCGACCGGATCACCGTTGGGATGCCGCATCCGGATCTTCTCGCCGGTCGGCAGCTGACCCTGGGGGTCGCCCTCGTCGTCGACGCCGAGATCGCCGCGCAGCTCCCGGCTCAGCGCTGGATCGCTGAAGGTGTCGTGGATCCAGTCGACGGCGTCGGCGACGACGTCCATCAGCCAGATCAGCGGGTTGAAGGGCTCGTCAGCCACTGAGAGGCCCAGCTCTGATCTCCGGTGGGGTGTCCGCGGCCGGCGTCTGCAGCGGTGCGCGGTGCACCGTGTGCGGGCCGAAGCCCATGTTGGGATCGGCCGGCGGGCCGGCGGCCCGAGGCTGGCGCTCGCTGAGCGGGAACGGTTCGGCGGTCACCGGCGAGTAGAGCCGGTGGACCACGTCGACCCCGGCCGGCTTCCGCTCGAACCGCACGGTGCCGAAGTTCGGAGCGAAGACGAGCCGGCGCAGCAGCGGCCGGTTCTGCAGCAACCGGGTCTGGTGGACGGTCGAGATCGCGACCAGCTGGTCGTCGATGGGCTGGTTGCTGACCGCCTCGGCGATCGGCTCGGAGCGCAGGCCCTCGGGAAGGTCCGAACGTTTGGTGACGACATCGACGACGGACTGGATCCGCCAGCGCCAGTCGGGTCGCTTGTCGGGATCGGCGGGAAGCTTGGACCCCTTGGGCCATGGGGACGTCGGCACCAGGGCCGGCTCCTTGCGCAGCCGGGAGCGGCGGGCGAGCGACACCCGCGCGCCTGCCGGGATCAAGGCGGAGACGTCGATGCGGGTCTTCCAGGCCAGACGTTCCATCGGGACCTCCTGGGCCCGCTGCAGGTTGCCGACCTTGCGGATGACCTGGTCGACGACGTCTTTGAAGACGTTCTTGGCCGGGCTGGAGATGCACTGCACCAGCCGCGCGGGCTCCGGCTCGCTCTTGGTCCAGTAGTCAAGTGTCGTCGTCGACGCGTAGTGGACGTCGCCGGAGAGGATGACGACGGACCGGTAGCCGGCCAGCCGGGCGATGACTGCCTCGAAGCCCTTCTCGTTGGCCGACCATCCTTCCCGGTCGTACTTCTCGCCGCCGCGTTCGCCTCGCTGACCGCAACCGGCGCCGCGTCTGCGGTCCGCGTCGTCGCCAGCGGCGAATCCGGGTACCTCACCGATGGTGTGGGCGTGAAGGTTGTCGATGGCGAGCTGGGCCAGCGGCTGGCCCAGCTGTTCGATGACGACCGGGCTGAACACCGGGACCGGGGAGACGACGATGAGCACCTGCTGGGTCGCCGGGCCGGGTTTCTCCGGGAGCTGCTCGTCGAGGTTGTCGATCAGGTTGGGGGGGTCCAGGGTGGTGTTGTTGATGGCCCGGTGGGTGCGGGTGTCCAGCACGACCACCTTGTAGCTGTCGGTCTGTGTCATGTAGTGGAAGGCGATTCGCCTCGGCTGTGCGGTGGTGGCCTTGTCGAAGCCGAGCAGGATGTCCAGGTCGGCGGTCGGCGCGCCACCGGCGATCGCCGCGGGGATCGCGTCGAGCACCTTCTTGCCCGGTTTGTCGGTGCCGAAGTGCGCGGGGTCGTTGCCCCAGCCCTGCATCAGCGTGTAGGCCAGCAACCCGTTGCGGACGACGTACCGCCCCCACTCGCGGTTGTAGACCTTGGTCGCCCAGCGGCCGTTGAGGTTCCAGTCGTCGGCCACCTCGTGGTCGTCGAAGATCATGTACGTCGGGGTGTTGGCCAGCACCTGGGCCACCACCGGCGTCGCGCCGGCGTAGCGCGCGAGGTGGTGAGCGGAGGCGTTGAAGCCCTCGAAGCTCTTGACGTTGACGGTCGCGTCGGCCCAGTCGCGTTTGAGGGAGTCCTCGGGCAAGGAGGGGTCCTCGGCGCCGCAGAACCAGGGCCGGTTCAGCCACGGTGCGATCGCAGGCGCGGGAGCCGCGGCGCCACCCGCGATGCCCGGTGGGCTGAAGACGTCGGCGAAGGCCGGGAGCGCCCGCCATACCCGAGGGCTCCAGGCCAGCAGATGCAGGGCGGCGAACTCACCGAAGGTGATCGCATGGTTCTGGGTGTCGCTGCCGGTGAAGCCGGCGAGCTGCCACAGCAGCCACTTCCGCCGCATCGGCGGCAGGTTGGCGAGATCTGCTGGCAGGCCGGCACCAGTCACCGGCGTGGACCCTGTGCCACCGGTCCTCGGATCGGGCGGAAAGCCAGGAAGGGGCTGGCTGCCGCCGATGATGTCGCCGCCGAGGGAGATCACCAGCGGAAGCAGCGTGGTGGAGATGTCATCGGCGTACACCTGGTCACCGGTCAGGTAGAGCTGGTGCGGACGCTGGTCGGCCTGCCTGACCAGCGGTGCGATCCCGGCGAGGGCGTCGAAGCTGCCCCCGCCCCCTCGCCGGCAGCTGCTGTGCGCGATCCGTAGCCCCTCGGCCGCCGTCGCACCGACGAACTCCCTCGGTGGCGCCAGGAAGGTGGGGAGCCGGTCCTGAACAAAGCCCAGCGCCTTGTGCAGCGGCGCCGCCGGGTCGACGCCGGCAAGTCGGGCGCCGACCAGCTCGTCTTCGAGGAGCTTCTCGCCCTGCAGATCCGACGTGGTGCCGGCGGCAAACGCGAACGTCAGGTTGTACGAGTAGAGCTCGCCGGGTTCCAGCGGTGCGACGCCGGTCAGGTCGACCGTGACCACGGCGACATGGAGGTTGGTCGCGATCCTGCGGGTCTGAAGCTCGCCGCTGCCGGCAGGGGTGTCCGCACTGCTGACCGGCGCATTCCGCTCGCCCTTCCACAGCAGCGCCGTCACGGTCGCTCCCTGGCTGAGCGCAACCCAGAATGAGCAGCTGCGCTGCTCTACTCTCCGCACGATCGGGCCGGCGAGGACCTTGGGCAGGGGGCCGGGGATTTCACACCTCCCAAGACCAGCGAACTCCAGGAGATGCCGCGGGGCGGATGCTAGCAACCGGCGCAAGGGCTCTTCGGTCTAGCTGCGCCGCGGCGCAGCTAGAGAACCCCGAGCCGCGCCAAGCTGACCCACTCCGGGTCACCGACGACCAGGTGGTCGAGCAGATCGACCCCCAGCGTCGCGCCAGCCGAGGCGAGCCGGCGGGTCACCTGGCGGTCGTCGGCGCTGGGTGCGGGATCACCCGACGGGTGGTTGTGGGCCAGGAAGATCGCCGAGGCGCCGGCCAGCAGGGCTTGGCGAAAGACTTCGCGGGGAGCCATGAACGTGTGGTCGACGCTGCCGATCGAGACGGTGGCCACCCCCAGCAGCCGGTGCTTGACGTCCAGGTTCACCGCCAGACAGTGCTCGCGGTCGCGGCCTGTCAGCAGCGGGGCCACGATGGCCAGGGCGTCCTCGGGGCAGCTGACCTGCGAGCGCTCGGTCGGTGGGCCCGGACGGAACGTCGGCAACGGCGAGCAGGTGGGGCAGGCGAGCAGGCTCATGCCGCCACTGTGGCCCAGCCGTGGCGCTTCCGGCGTGACGGCCGACTCCCGGCTGTGGACGCCGGCGCCGGTGGGCGAGCCGGCAGGCTAGGGGAAGAAGATGCCGATCTCGCGCTGCGCGTTCTCGGGCGTGTCCGAACCGTGGACGATGTTCTCGCCGATGACGGTGGCGAAGTCCCCGCGGACGCTGCCGGGCACGGCCTCGATGGGATTGGTGGCCCCCATCAGGCAGCGCATCGCCTTGATCGCGTCGTCGCCGGCTACCACCATCGCCACCAGCGGGCCCCCTGTGATGAACGCGATCAGGTCGCTGAAGAACGCCTTTTCGGCATGCTCGGCATAGTGCTGCTGGGCGATCTCGGTGGAGATGGTTCGCAGCTCCAAGGCATCCAGAGTCAGCCCCTTGCGCTCGATGCGCGCGATCACCTCGCCGACGAGGCCGCGGCGGACGCCGTCGGGCTTGACCAGGATCAGGGTGCGCTCATTCATGTACGAAACGTCCTTGTGGGTCGGGGCGAAGGCTAGCCGCGTGGGGTTGCTGTCGCTGCTGGCGACGCTGGCGCAGACGACCCCAGACCGTACGTGGCTCGCTGGAACTGGTCACCGTCACGCTTGCGAACAGTCCATAGGCGGTGACCACCACGCGAGGGGTTCCCGCCGGGGGCGTGCCCGGATGCACCCGGCGTCGCGTCTCGCCGAACACGGTCACACCGTCGATCTCCACCTCGGTGCCGTCCGCGACCAGGATCTCGACGTCGCCGAACACCGAGACCGCGGTGATGTCCAGGGTCGCGGCGCCGTGCACCGCTTTGGTGACGTCGATCGTGGCGTCGCCGAAGACCGCCACCGCGTTGGTCCGCGTTCGGGGGCGCCAAGCCGCCTGCGTCCACGCGTCGCCGAAGACCCCGACGAACCATCGCGTGCCCTCTTCCGGCGGCGGTGGCCGCCCTGGCACAGCCGGCAGGTCGGCGGTGACCACGGCGAGCTCGTCGTCGGTTCGCGCCACCAGCACGGCAGCCAGGCGCTCCTCGAACTCGGTCAAGGTGATCCGGCCGTCGGTGCAGTGCTGGCGCAGCGCGTTCGTGACCCGCTCGCGGTCCCGGTCGTCCAGGCGCCGGGCCGGATGCTGACCGCGGGGTTGACCGAGTTCCGGCTCGCTCACGCGGGTTCCAGCCCGAGGGCGTCGCGCGCGGCGCCGACGGTGTACAGCGAGCCGGTGACCACCACAACGTCGCTGGCGCCCGCCAGCCCGGTGGCCAGCTCCAACGCCTCGTCGATGTCGGCGGCTACCTCCACTGAGCGACCGCTGCCGTGGATGGCCTTGCCGAGCCGGTCCGCTGGCGCCGCGCGGCTCGAGGGCGGCTCGGTGACGACGATGTGGTCCGCAACGCTCAGCAGCTCCTCGACGATCGCTTCGACGTCCTTGTCGCCGAGCACGCCCAGCACGAAGACCCGGTGGCGGAAGGCGAACTCACCGTTCAGCGCCACGGCCAGGCTGTGCGCGCCAGCCGGGTTGTGCGCGCCGTCGAGCAGCACCGGAGCCAACCCCTCCCGGCGGACGACCTCGAGGCGGCCCGGAGACCGCACGGCCGCGAAGCCGGTGCGGATGACGTCGGGGTCCAGGCCCCCGGCGAACCCGAGAAAGCCTTCGACCGCTGCCAGCGCGTAGGCGGCGTTGGCCGCCTGGTGCGCGCCGTGAAGGGGCAGGAACACCTCGTCGAAGTTCCCGGTCACCCCGCGCAGCGCCAGCTGCTGGCCCCCCACCGCCGCCCGTCGGTCGGTCAGCCCGAAGTCGCGCCCCGCCAGCGTCAGCCGCGCTCCGCGCTCGCGCGCGGCGGCCTCGACCACGGCCATCGCCTCAGGCGGATGCGGCGCCGACACCACCACGGCACCCTCGTCGATGATGCCGCTCTTCTCCCCCGCCACCGCGGCCAGGGTCGAACCCAGCTCGGAGTGGTCCAGGCTGATGTCGGTCAGCACGGCGACCTGCCCGTCGACGACGTTGGTAGCGTCCCAACGACCGCCGAGGCCGACCTCGAGCACGGCGACGTCGACCGGTGCGTTGGCGAAGTGGTTCAGTGCCAGCGCGGTCAGCACCTCGAAGAAGCTGACGCCCTCCGGATGGGCGCCCTCGACCTCGGCGAGAAAGGGAGCCAGGTACTCCAGCCCGTCGACCACGCCCTGGCGGCTGATGGGCTCGCTGGCCACGCGGATCCGCTCGCGCACGTCCTGCAGATGCGGGGAGGTGTAGGTCCCCGCCTTGAGGCCCAGCGCTCCCAACAGACAGGAGATCATAGAGCTGGTCGTGGTCTTGCCGTTGGTGCCGGTGACCTGCACGCAGGGATACGCCCGGTCAGGCCGGCCCAGCAGCTCCACGAGGGCGCGAATGCGCTCCAGGCCGGGCAGCATGCGGGTCGGCTGTCGCGCGAACAGGGCGCGAACCACCGTCTGGTAGGAGGACTCGTCGAGCACGGGCGAAAGTCTAGATGCCCTCAGCGCCACGACGGCGTCCGCCCCGGCCAGCCATGCAGCACCAGCCACAGCACGGCGCAGGCGGTGGCAAGGGCCACCGCGGCGAAGGCCACCGCCAGCAACGTTCGCCACACCGGTTCTCGGGACAGCCGCGGCGCGAGGGGCAGCCGTGGCGCGAAGGGCAGGCGCCAGGCGGCCGGCTCTTCGCTGGGTCGCGGCCGCGAGTAGGACTGCTCCAGCCGCACGGGGGCCGCCACCAGGTCGGGCCGCAGCGCCGCCACGGCCAGCGCGAGCTGGCGGATCTCGGCGCACACCGGGTCCAGCCGGCCCTCCAATGCGTGGGCCGCCGACACGACCTGTGGGTGGCGGCCGGCCAGGACCAGCGGGTGCAACGCCGCGTAGCCGTTCGCGAGCTGGGTGAAGAAGCGCTGCACCGCCCGCAGGAGCCGGTCGGCTTCTTCGCCGTCGACCGTCGCTGTGGCCCACAGGGCGCCGAAGGCGCGACAGCCGACCGCCGCCGAGCGAGCGCGCACCTCGTCGTGTTCCGCACCAACCAGCAGCCGCCCGGCAACCCAGGCGTCGTGTTGGCGAGGAGCGACGGCGCCGACGGGGGCCAGGGCGGCGAAGCAAAGGCCGGCCAGCCACGGCAGCTCCCGCTCGCCGGCTGCCAACCAGCGACCGAAGGTGGCGCAGACGGCGGCGGGGGCGCTGCCCAGCAAGCCTTCCGCAGCGTCGGCCAGGCCTCGCAGCGCCAGCGCTTCGAGGGCTTCGGAAAGGCCGGTGGGGCTCAGCCCAGCGCGGCGAGCTGCGCCGTCATCTTGGCGACCGCTGCCTCCCACTCGGCGACCTTGCTGCGCTCGGCTTCGACCACGGCCTCGGGCGCCTTGGCCACGAAGCCGCTGTTGCTCAACTTGCGCTGGGCGCGCTGGGACTCCGCCACCGCTCGCGCCAGCTCACGGCGTAGGCGCTCGCGTTCTTCGTCGAGGTCGACCAACCCGGAAAGCGGGACGTACAGCTCGCCCCCGGCGACGACAACCTTACCCACGGCACCGTCCGTCTTGTCGGCGTCCTCGGCGAACGTCCACGACGCGACCCCGGCCAGCCTGCGGATGCCGTCCAGACCCTGGGCGGTCCGCTGGCGCTGCAGGTCGGAGACGACGGCGACGACGTCGATCCGCGCGGAGGGGGCCAGACCGTGGTCGGCCCGGAACTTGCGCAGCTCGGTGACGACATCGGCCACCGCGTCGAATGCCGTCTCGGCGCCGGAGTCAAGGTGCTGCGGCTGCGGCTGCGGCCAGGCGGCGCGCATCAGGCTGTCGCCCGGCGGCTGCCACAGCGCCTGCCAGATCCGCTCGGTGACGAACGGCGTCAGCGGGTGCAGCAACCGCAGCAGGGTGTCCAGCCCGTAGGTCAGCACCATCGCGACGGCGGGGCTGTCCTCGCGCGGCTTGGCCAACTCCAGGTACCAGTCGCAGTACTCGTCCCAGGCGAAGTGATACAGCGCGCGGGCCGCGCGGGCTAGGTCGTAGCCGGCGTAGCCCTCCTCCGCCGCGGCGCGGGCACGCTCCAGGCGGGACAGCAGCCAGCGGTCCTCGACCTGCAACGCCACCTCGTCGAAGGCGGCGGGCACACCTTTGCCGTGCGGCAGCCGGCTGAGCACGAAGCGCGCCGCGTTCCACAGCTTGTTGGCGAACCGCCTCGCGCCCTCGACCCACTCTTCGGCCAGCGGCGCGTCCTGTCCCGGCGTGGCCCCCCGTAACAGCGAGAAGCGCAGCGCGTCGGCGCCGTAGCGGTCGATGAGTCCGAGCGGGTCGATGGCGTTGCCGAACGACTTGGACATCTTCTTGCCATGGCGATCGCGCACGAGCCCGTGGTTGAGCACCGCGTGAAACGGCACCTCGCCGCGGATGTGCAGGCCGATCATGAGCATCCGGCTGACCCAGAACGTGTTGATGTCATAGCCGGTGACCAGGACCGAGGTGGGGTACCAGGTCCGCAGCTCAGGGGTGTCCTGCGGCCAGCCAAGGGTCACGAACGGCCACAGCTGCGCGGAGAACCAGGTGTCGAGGACGTCGGGGTCCTGGCGCAGGCCATCGGCTTCTACCCGTGCCGGGGACGGGTCCTCGGCCAGCACATGGACCCCACCCTCGCGGTCGTACCAGGCCGGGATGCGGTGGCCCCACCACAGCTGGCGCGAGATGCACCAGTCGTGCAGGTTGTCCAGCCAGTTCAAGAACCCCTTGGCGTTGCGTTCGGGGACGAACGCCACGCGGCCGTCGCGCACGGCCTCGGCGGCGCGCTCGGCCAGCGGCGCGACGCGCACGAACCACTGGTCGCTCAGCCGTGGCTCGACGACCGTGCCGCACCGTGAGCAGTGGCCGACCGGATGGGTGCGCTCCTCGACTCCGACCAGGAGGCCGAGGGCGTCGAGGTCGACCTTCATCGCGCGTCGTGCCTCGAAGCGGTCCAGCCCCTGGTAGGGACCGCCGTTGGCGTTGATGTGCGCGTCGTCGGTCAGCACGTCGACGGCGTCCAGGCCGTGGCGCTGACCGATCTCGTAGTCGTTGGTGTCGTGGGCCGGGGTCACCTTGACCGCGCCCGTGCCGAACTCGGGGTCGACGTGGTTGTCGGCGATCACCGGGATCGGCCGGTCGAGCAGCGGCAGCATGACCGTCGTGCCGACCAGGTCGCGATACCGCTCGTCGTGGGGGTGCACGGCCACGGCGGTGTCGCCCAGCATCGTCTCGACGCGGGTCGTCGCCACGACGACTCCCTGGCCTCCGTCCGCCGCCGGGTAGCGGATGCTGACCAGCTCCCCGACCTCGTCAAGATGGTCGACCTCGATGTCGGAGATCGCGGAGGTGTCGCGGGGGCACCAGTTGATGAGCCGGTAGCCGCGGTAGATCAGGCCCTGCTCATACAGGCCGACGAAGACCTTGCGCACCGCGTCCTGGTAGTGGTCATCGAGGGTGAACACCGACCGCTGCCAGTCGCACGAGGCGCCGAGACGGCGCATCTGGCGCAGGATGGTTTCGCCGGACTCCTCCCGCCAGGCCCAGACTCGCTCGACGAAGGCCTCCCGGCCGAGGTCGTGGCGGGTCAGGTCGCCCTTGGCCAGCTCGCGCTCGACCACGTTCTGCGTGGCGATGCCGGCGTGGTCGGTGCCGGGCTGCCACAGCGCGTTGTCGCCTCGCATCCGCGCCCGGCGGATGATCGCGTCCTGCACGCTGTGGTCCAGCGCGTGGCCCATGTGAAGCGACCCCGTGACGTTGGGCAGCGGCAGCATGATGCAGAAGGGGGGGTGGGCAGGGTCGGCGCTGTCGCCGGGCTCGGCGTGAAACAGCCCCAGGCGCTCCCACCAGTCGTACAACGGCTGCTCGACCTCGGCGGGCTCATAGGACTTGGCCAGCGAGGACGTGATCTGCGGGGCGGAGGTCATCGCCACGAGTCTAAGTGGCCGCACGAACAGGGCAGGATCGGGCGCCGTCCACAGGGCGGTGCGGTGCGGCTCTATCCTGTACGTGAGCCCGACCGCGCGCCTCTAGGCGGAGCGCTTGCGGCGCTCGTCGGTCTCGGCGCGCGGCACCAGTGTCGGGTTGACGTTGTCTCGAACGACCTCGCCGGTGATGTGGCACTCCCCGACGTCGTCCAAGGAGGGCAGCTCGTACATGGTGTTGAGCAGCACCTCCTCGAGAATCGCGCGGAGGCCACGGGCGCCCGTTCCCCGCAGGATGGCCTGGTCGGCGACGGCCACAAGGGCATCGTCGGTGAAGTCCAGCGCCACGCCGTCGAACTCGAAGAACTTGCGGTATTGCTTGACCAGCGCGTTCTTGGGTTCGGTGAGGATTTCGATCAGCGCGGGATGGTCCAGCTGCTCCACGGCGCACTGCACCGGCAACCGGCCGACGAACTCGGGGATCAACCCGAACTTGAGCAGGTCTTCGGGCAGTACCTGGGCGTACAGCGCCGACAGGTCTTTCTGCTGGCGGGTCCGCACGTCGGCGCCGAAGCCGACACCGTGGCGGCCGATGCGCTGCTCGATGATCTGTTCGAGCCCCGCGAAAGCACCGCCGCAGATGAACAGCACGTTGGTGGTGTCGATCTGGATGAACTCCTGATGGGGGTGCTTGCGCCCGCCCTGCGGGGGCACCGAGGCGACCGTGCCCTCCAGGATCTTCAGCAGCGCCTGTTGCACACCCTCACCGGAGACGTCCCTGGTGATCGACGGGTTCTCGCTCTTTCGGGCGATCTTGTCGACCTCGTCGATGTAGATGATCCCGGTCTCGGCCTTCTTGACGTCGAAGTCCGCCGCCTGGATCAGCTTGAGCAGGATGTTCTCGACGTCCTCGCCGACGTAGCCGGCCTCGGTCAGCGCGGTCGCGTCGGCGATGGCGAACGGCACGTTGAGCAGGCGCGCCAGCGTCTGGGCCAGCAGCGTCTTGCCAGATCCGGTAGGGCCCAGCAGCAGGATGTTGGACTTAGCCAGCTCGACCTGGTCGTCGCGGCCGCTGTCGGCAACACGGATCCGCTTGTAGTGGTTGTAGACGGCCACGGCCAGCGTCTTCTTCGCCGCGTCCTGACCGACGACGTAGTCGTTGAGGAAGTCGTAGATCTCACGCGGCTTGGGCAGGTCGCCCTGGACGAGCTCGGGAGTCTCGGAGAACTCCTCTTCGATGATCTCGTTGCACAGGTCGATGCACTCGTCGCAGATGTAGACGCCAGGGCCCGCGATCAGCTTCTTGACCTGCTTCTGCGACTTGCCGCAGAACGAGCACTTCAGCAGGTCGCCGCTCTCACCGAACTTCGCCATACCGCTGCTCGTCCCCTTCGCTCGCCCGGGGCCCCGATGGGACCCGCGGCCGTCGGATCAGAGTACTCGGCTCGTGCTCACCGGTCGCGCCACCCTGCGCGGGCGGTGGACGGCGGGCACCTAGCTGACCGCCGACACCATCGAAGCCTGCACCTTGCGCGAGGCGATGACCGTGTCGATGAGCCCGTAGCTCTTCGCCTCTGCCGCGGTCATGATGAAGTCGCGATCGGTGTCCGACGACACCTTGTTGACCTCCTGACCGGTCTTGTCGGCCAGGATCCGGTCGAGCAGCTCGCGGATGCGCTGGATCTCACGAGCCTGGATCTCGATGTCGACCGACTGGCCTTCCGCGCCGCCCTGAGGCTGGTGGAGCAGGATGCGGCTGTGCGGCAGCGCGTAGCGCTTGCCCTTGGTCCCCGCCGCCAGCAGGATCGCAGCGGCCGACGCGGCCTGCCCCATGCAGAAGGTGCTCACGTCGGGCTTGATGAAGTCCATCGTGTCCAGGATCGCCAGGGCGCTGGTCACCGAGCCACCTGGCGAGTTGATGTACAGCGCGATGTCCTTCTCGGGGTCCTCGCCCTCGAGGTGCAGCAGCTGCGCCATCATCAGGTTGGCGATCTCGTCGTTGATCGGCGTGCCAAGGAAGATGATGCGCTCCTTGAGCAGGCGCGAGTAGATGTCGAACGACCGTTCGCCACGGTTGGTCTGTTCGATGACCATTGGTACGAGGTAGCTGGTCGGGGACTCAACGTGCATCGCGCGCTCCTGGAAGGTGGGCTAGAGCAACTGTAGCGCCGGGGTGGAACCGCCTCGGCAGGTCAGGTCTGGTCGACCTCGTCGGCCTCGGGTTCGGGTTGGTCAGGCTCGGCGGCCCCGGGCTTGGCGGCATCGGGCTCGGGCGGGTCGGGCTCGGGCGGGGACCCGAGCACCTGCACCGACTCCAGCAGGTGGTCGATCGTCTTGCGGCGGAAGGCGTCGCTGACCAGCGCCGCTATCCGGTCGGGATGTGTCATGTACTCGGCCAGCTCCTGCGCGGGGCGGCCCAGCCGCGCGGCCTGGCGGGCCACCTCGGCGCCCAGGTCGGACTGGGTGATGTCGATCTCGACCTGCCTGCCGATGGCGTCGAGGACCAGCTGGGCCTTGACCGTCTTGCGGGCCTCGTTCTCCAGCTCAGCGACCGCCTGCT
Source organism: Actinomycetota bacterium (assembly GCA_030858865.1). Classification (GTDB taxonomy): domain Bacteria; phylum Actinomycetota; class Nitriliruptoria; order Euzebyales; family Egibacteraceae; genus JACCTL01. The sequence goes on from JALZLF010000038.1 coordinate 14,446, forward strand.
CGATTCCACCGGCGGCGGAAAGCAGCTGCTCCAGGGTCATGTCGTACTGCTCGGCCTGCTGGGCGAGGCGACCGAGGCGCAGCTGCACCTCCTGCTGCACCAGGCCGCTGGGCAAGGCGACGTCCACCAGCTCGCTGACCGCCTCCACGACCCGGCCCCGCAGCGCCGAGCGGGCGTAGTCCAGCTTCTGGGTGGTCAACGTCGAGCGCAGTTCGTCGCGCAGCTCGGCGATGGTGTCGAACTCGCTGGCGGTCACGGCGAAGTCGTCGTCGAGGTCGGGCAGGTTGGCGTGCTTGACCTCCTTGACGATCGCGGTGAAGTCGACCTCGGCACCGGCCAGGCCCTGCCCGTAGTCGTCACCGAGGGTGTCGCGAAACTTCAGGATCGCCCCCGCCGAGGCGCCGACCAGGTTGCGGTCGAGCTCGGACCGCTCGTTGCTCTCGGCTGGCTCGACCACGCGATACAGCAGGTCGTTGACGCTGGCCTCCTCGACGCGCTGGCCGTTGCGCTCACCCGTCACGGTGATCACGGCGTAGTCGCCGACTTGCACCGGCTGCGCCACCGTCTCCAGCTCGGCGAAGCGCTCGCGCAGCTGGTCGAGCTGGGCGTCGACGTCGGGTTCGGTCACCTCCCAGTCCGGATGGGGGATCTGCAGCCCGGCGTAGTCGGGGACGGCGACATCCGGCCGCACCTCGACCGTCGCGGCGAACTCGGCGTCCTGCCCGTCGCTGAACGTGGTCACGTCGAACTCGGGCGGTCCGACGACTTCCAGCTGTTCGGCCCGCACTGCCTCGGCGTAGAAGGAGGGCAGCGCATCGCGGGCTGCTTCCGACACCAGCGCTTCCTTGCCGACGCGCGACTCCAGCACACGGCGGGGAACGCGGCCGGGGCGGAACCCGGGGACCTTGACCTCGGCGCCGAGGCGGCGGGCCGCCGAGTCGATGGCGGCGCCGACCCGGTCGGCCTCGACGGTGATGGACAGCTTGACGGTGGTGTCGTCGACGCGTTCGACGGTGCTCTTCACGAGTCCTCCTGAGACGTGGCAAGGCCATGCGCGAGTCACGGGGTTGCCGCATGGTACGTGTCGCGGCGGCGGCCGAGCCAATGTCGCGTCAGCGACTTGCGCCCGTCCGGTCGCGGTGACGGCAAGGGCGTGCGTCATGACGGAGAGGCGCGCCAGGAGGCAGCGTACGCAGTCCGGCTCGGCGCCGTGCCCGGACACGGCGGACGACGTCCAGAGGCCGGAGGCGAGCGGGCTCGGGAAGCGTGTAGGCGCCGGCCTCGGTAGCCGCGGCCATGGTGGCCGCCTGCTCGGTGTCCTCCCGTGCCGGCGACGCCGCCGCCAGCGGGTGATAGCCCAGCGCCCGGGCGGCCCAGGCGGAGGCGAGCATGGTGGCGAAGGCCCCGACGGCAAGACCCCAGCGCGGGCCGACGTTCTCTCCGATCCAGCCGATGATGGGCCCACCGATCGGCGTCGTGCCGAGGAAGGCGACGCCCCACAGCGCCATGACGCGTCCGCGCATCTCCGGTGCGGCACGCAGCTGCAACGTCGCGTTGGCCGTGGCCAGGAACACGATGCTGACGGCACCGGTCAGGAACAGCGCGAACAGGGCGACCGCAAGGGTGGGCGCGACGGCCAGCCCGAGGATGACGAGGCCGAACACCATCGCGGTCTTCATGAGCCTCAAGGATGTGGGGTCGGACCGGCGGGCGGTGGCCAGGCCGCCGACCACGGCGCCGACGCCCATCATGGAGCTCATCGCTGCGTACACCCCCGCGTCGCCATGGAAGGTGAAGCGCGCCAGCAGCGGCAGGATGACCTGGAACTCGTAGGCCAGCGTGCCGACAACGGCCATGACCACCAGCGGGATGCGCAGCTCCGGTCGTGCGCGGACGTAGCGCAGCCCCTCCCGCAGCTGGCCCTTCCCTCGGGCCGCCCGTTGCGAGCGATGCAGCTCTTCGGGCCGCATCAGCGTGAGCGCCACGATGACGGCGACGTACGAGGCGGCGTTGACCAGGAAGCAGGCGGCCAGGGACACTGCCGCGATGAGGACGCCCGCCACGGCTGGGCCGACCACCCTCGCGGCGTTGACCACGACACTGTTCAGCGTGACCGCGTTGGGCAGGTCGTCGTCGCCGACCATCTCCTGAACGAAGCTCTGCCGGGCGGGGTTGTCCACGGCGACGACGCACCCGAAGGCCAGCGCCAGGACGAACACCATCCACAGCTGCACGGCGCCGGTGAGGGTGAGCAGGCCGAGCGTCAGGGCCAGGGTGCCCGCGATCGACTGGGTGACGAGCAGTAGCCGGCGCTTGTCGATGCGGTCGGCGAGCAGGCCTCCCCATGGCCCTGCGATGAGGATGGGCAGGAACTGCAGCGCGGTGACCAGGCCCAGCAGCGTGCCCGACCCGCTGAGACGCAGGACCAGCCAGGCCTGGGCGACGCCCTGCATCCAGGTCCCGCTGATCGACACGACCTGGCCGATGAAGAACAGGCGGTAGTTGCGGCTGCCCAGCGAGGCGAAGGTGGCGCGGGTGGCGAGCCGCAAGCGGATCACTGGCCGTCCTCAAGCAGCCGCTCGAGGACGGGCACAGCGGCCTCGAGCGTCGCGACCTCGGCCGGGTCGAGCGACCCGAAGCGACCGGCGAGATAGGCGTTGCCCCGACGGCGTCCGTTGTCGAGCAACCGCCGCCCCTTGGCGCTGATGGCGACCAACGCGACCCGCCGGTCGTCGGGATGGGGGCTGCGCTCAACCAGTTCGGCGGTTTCCAGGGCGGCGACGATGCGGGTCAACGAGGACGGCCCGATCCCTTCCGCGGACGCGAGCTCGCCGAGCGGCAGCGGGCCACGGCGGTCAAGCGTCGACAGCGCCGACAGCTGGGAGGGCGTCGCGCCGGTGTCGGCGCGCTGGCGCAAGCGCCGCGACAGGCGCATGAGCGCAAGTCGCAGACGGTTGGCGGTCTCGGCGTCGATGGTCGCGGTAGTGCTGGGTTTGCGGGACGGCACGGCGTGTACGGCTCTCAGTCTGGGTGTGTCATGGCTCTCGGACGTCTCAACTCATTCGCTATGCGAAGTATTCCACGCCGTGCGCCCCGACAAGCGCGAGGGCGGGTGTCCGTTCAGCCGGGCAGTCGGCATACCGTTACACCTTCGCTCTTCCACCGATGCGCCGGTGCAGTCGCTTGCTCGCGTGTTGACGCTCACCCTCGGCCTGACGCGAGAAGGTTGCGGTCCGACCCGCCATGGCCCTCCGCGCGCCATCGGGCAGCAGGCACTTGGCCCGGCCGCGGCGGTCGTGGAGGTCGTGTGCGTGCGCCGTCGTGGGCCGGTGGGATGCACACGGCTGGACCCATCAGCATCGCCGACTGCTCGCTGCCGCCGACTGCTCGCTGCCGCCGATTGCGTAGATCATCCGGCCGGCGGGCCGTGGTGTCCCTGCTGCTGGCGGGGCTGATCTCCGTTCAGCCGGGCAGGCGGCGGCGCAGCTCGACGACGCCGCCCTCGCCCAGCGCCACGGCCCGCACCCCGTGCCGGCGCAGCGGGCCGGCGGCGATGGTGGCGCGCAAGCCGCTGGCGCAGGCCGTGATCACGTGTCGGTCGGTTGGCCATCCTGGTGGCGGACCACCGGCCAGGTCGGGCAAGTAGCAGTGCAGCGAACCATCGACGTGCCCGTCCTCCCACTCCGAGGGGGCACGGACGTCGACCAACAACGGCCGCCTGGCGGCGGTGTCACCGCCCGTCAGTGCCCGGGCGGCGGTGATGACGCCACCATGTCCAGCCTGGCGGTCGGCCGGCCCTCCTCGGCCCACGAGTCGACGCCGCACAGCAGCCCTCTAACGTCGTCGAAACCGACTCGGGCCAGCTCCACCACGGCCTCGGCGGCGTCCTGATCGGGATCGGCGACCAAGATGAGCGGCGCGTTGGAGCCAGCAGCCAGCCGACCCAGACGCCAAGCTGCACGCTCAGCGAGCCCCGCAGGTGCCTGGCAGCGAAGTGTCGACGGGGCCGCGGATCGACCACCTGCGCGGTGACCGCCTCGGCGGCGTCCTGCGCCGGCGTCAGCCGCGGTAGGAAGGCCGGTGGCCAAGACCAGCCAGCTGCGTCCCGGCGAAGCGAGCCGGGTCGGGTTCGGTCAGGCCGGAGTTGCTGTCGCGCTCCTCGCCGATGGTCGACGTCGACCGGCCGGAGGCGGACGCCGCGCAGAACGACCCGGCGCCGTGCGTCGGGTACAGCGCGACGTCGTCGGGCAGGGTCGCGAGCCGTTGCAGTGAACCATGCTGGAGGCGGGCCAGCCACGACCCCGCTGCGCTCCGCACAGGTCGGTGCGCCCCGCCGCACCAACGAGCAGGCTGCCGCCACTGAACACCGCGACGGGTCGGCCGTCGAGCCGGATCACATAGCTGACGTGCTCCGGTGTGTGTCCGGGGGTGTGTCCGGGATGATGTGCAGGTCGCCCGCGACGAGGGCCTCGCCGCTGCGGCCTGCAACCCGGCCAAAACCCTACAGCGTCGGTAGGAAAGAGTCCGCTGAGCTCAGGTCGCCCGCGTTACGACGTGCAGGCCGGGGGGTGCCGAGAGGACCTCGACCTGGCGCCCGCAGACCCGCAAGTCCAGCACGCCGGCCGTACCCAGCCGGATGCCCGTTACGGTGATCACGGTGTCGTCGGGCAGCACGGGCGCGATCGTGACACGGCCGGCCGGGACATCCGGCTCAAGGCGCAGGACGCTGCGAAGCAGTGACAGCGGCGCCGCGGCGCTCCAGGCCTGGGGGCTGCAGGCCACCGGGTAGGCCACGGGGAACGGTGTGACCTTCTCGTCAAGACCCGCGAACAGCTCCGGCAGCCGGCCGCCGAAAGCCTCGCAGGCGTCCAGCAGGCCTTCGACCAGCTCCACGGCGACGTCGGCGACGCCGTGGTGCATCAGGCCGGCCACAGCGATGGCCGTGTCGTGCGGCCATACCGAGCCCAGGTGGTAGCCCAGCGGGTTGTGGGCGCGTTCGTCGATGCCGAGCGTCCGAAGTCCCCAGCGGGTGACCAGATCCGGCTCGCCGAGGCGGTGCGCCACTGCGAGCGCCACCTCGTCGCGCAGCAGGCCGGTCCACAGGCAGTGCGCCATGTTCGACGCCGCGACGGCCAGTGGTCGCTTGTCGGCGTCAAGCCCCATCGCGACCAGCCCTTGATCGGCCAGCCAGAAGTCGCGCTCGAAGGCTGCACGCAGCGCGGCTGCACGCTGCCGCAGCCGCGGCGCGGCAGCCGGATCGCCGAGCCGCTCCTCCAGCTGCGCCATGCCGAGCAGCGCCCCGTAGTGGTACGCCTGGACTTCGGCGAGAGCCAGCGGGGTGGGCGCCAGCGACCCGTCGGCGTGGACCATCGAATCCCCCGAGTCCTTCCAGCCCTGGTTGCGCAGCCCCTTCGGGTCGGCGATGTACTCGACGAAGCCGCCACCGTCCGGGTCGCCGTGCGCGCTGCACCAGTCGAGCGCCGCCCGTCCGGCCGGCAGCAGCAAGCTCACCTCGTCGTCCGGCGCGCCCCAGCGGTGCGCCTCGGCCACGAGCATCACGAACAGCGGTGAGGCGTCGACGGATCCGTAGTACGGCACTCCGCTGGAGACGCCGAAGACCTCGCTGCCGCCGGTG
>JALZLF010000039.1 GCA_030858865.1 Actinomycetota bacterium
CCGGCCTGCCAGCAGATCTCGCCAACCTGCCGCCGATGCGGCGGAAGTGGCTGCTGTGGCAGCTCGCCGGCTTCACCGGCAGCGACACCCAGAACCATGCGATCACCTTCGGTGAGTTCGCCGCCCAGCATCTGCTGGCCTGGAGCCCTCGGGTATGGCGGGCGCTCCCGGCCTTCGCCGACGTCTTCAGCCCACCGGGCATCGCGGGTGGCGCCGCGGCTCCCGCCCGATCGTGACCGAGTCGGCGGTGGTCGAGGACGAGGAGGTCAGTCGTGGCGGGCTGGTCGTGGAGCGCACCTGGCAGTTCTCCCGCTGGACCGCCGGCCAGCCGCTGCTGTGGCTGGGTCGCCGGGTCAAGGGCGGCCGCGGCGAAGGCTCCAGCGGCCTGGCCTGGGATCTGACCGAGCTGCCTGGTGCGCCGCCGAGGTAATTCCGCGTAACCCTGGCTGTCCGGGTAGTGATGTCCGCTATGGCAGCGTTAGACTTCCAACCCGGTCCGACCGCTGACGTGGGTCGCCGTTCCCCGGGCACCACACCTGCGACTGCTCCATCCGTACCGATAGGGAAATCCGTGTCGTCCAACGGCCAGACACTCTCAGGATTCCTGCAGGTCTTCGGCCGCGACATCGCCGTCGACCTGGGGACGGCCAACACGCTGGTGTACGTCCGCGGCCGGGGGATCGTGCTCAACGAGCCGTCGGTGGTGGCCATCAACACCAACAACGGTGCGGTCCTCGCGGTCGGCAGTGAGGCCAAGCGGATGATTGGGCGAACGCCGGGCCACATCGTGGCGATCCGGCCGCTCAAGGACGGGGTGATCGCTGACTTCGACGTCACCGAGAAGATGCTGCGCTACTTCATCCAGAAGGTGCACCGCCGCCGCTACTTCACGCTGCTGAACAAGCCACGCCTGGTCGTCTGCGTCCCCTCGGGCATCACCGGGGTCGAGCAGCGCGCCGTCCAGGAAGCATCCGTGCAGGCCGGTGCGCGACCACCCGCCTACATCATCGAAGAGCCAATGGCCGCGGCGATCGGTGCCGGCCTGCCCGTCCACGAGCCGGCCGGCAACATGGTGGTCGACATCGGCGGCGGCACGACCGAGGTCGCGGTCATCTCCTTGGGCGGCATCGTCACCAGCGCGTCGATCCGCATCGGTGGTGACGAGCTCGACGAGGCGATCATCAACTACGTCAAGAAGGAGTACTCGTTGCTGCTGGGCGAGCGCACCGCCGAGGAGATCAAGATCGCCATCGGTAGCGCGTTCCCGCTGCCCGACGAAAGCCACGCCGAGATCCGAGGCCGCGACCTCGTCAGCGGGTTGCCCAAGACGGTCATCGTCAGCGCCGAGGAGGTGCGCCGGGCCATCGAGGAGCCGGTCAACTCCATCATCGACGCCGTGAAGAACACCCTTGACCGCACGCCGCCGGAGCTGGCCGCCGACATCATGGACAAGGGCATCGTGCTCACCGGCGGGGGGGCCATGCTGCAGGGGCTCGACGAACGCCTCAAGCACGAGACGGGGATGCCCATCCACCAAGCCGAGAACCCGTTGCACTCCGTGGCCATCGGTTCCGGCAAATGCCTGGAGGAGTTCGAGGCCCTCAAGCGCGTGCTGATCTCCAGCTCACGCCACTAGACAGCGGCGACCGCCTCGTTGCGAACCCCGCTCATGGCTGAACGTCGTACGAGTCGCAGTCTGCTGGCCGTGCTGGTGGCGGTGTCGCTGGTGCTGCTCACCGTCGACTACCGGCAGGGCGACGTCGGCGTGGTCGCGGCTGTGCAACGCGGGGCTTTGACGATCTTCGGTCCCGTTGCGGAGGGCTTCGCCACGGTCGTGCGCCCCATCGGGGGCGTGTTCAGGTCGATCACAGCGGTGGGTTCGCTGCGCGAACGCAACGCGGCGCTGGAGTTACGGGTGCGGCGGCTGCGTCGCGAGCGGGTGTCAGCCCTCGAGCTGCGTCGCGAGAACGACGAGTTGCGTGCCCAGGTGCGGATGCGCCGTCAGCTCGGCGTCACCACCACCGGCGCCCAGGTGATCGCGCAGCCGCCCAGCTCCGTGGAGCGCTCCGTGCTGCTCGACGCCGGCGCGGACAGCGGTTTGGCGCCAAGGATGGCGGTCGTCAACGAGCTCGGACTCGTCGGCAGGCTGACCGAGGTCACCGCCAGCAACAGCAGGGTGGAGCTGCTCACCAGTCCCAGCGCCGGATACGCGGTACGCGTCGCCGCCAGCGGCGAATCAGGGTTGCTGACCGGCAGCGGCGCCAGCCCGTTCCAGCTGGAGATGATCGACCCCGAGGTCGAGGCCACAGACGGCGACGAGGTCGTCACCCAGCTGTTCAGCGGCACCTCCATTCCCGGCGGCGTCCCGGTTGGTGTCGTCACCGATCGCGGGGACGCCACGTCACGATTCCTGCGAGTCCAGCCCTACGTCGACTTCACTCGCCTGTCGGTGGTGCAGGTCGTCCTCGACTTTCCTCGGCAACCTACGCGGCTGCCCCCCGAGGAGCGCGTGCCCGAGCCGAGACGGCGGCGCCCGCCGCCACCGCGAGCAGGAGGCGACGGTTGAGCGGGCCTCGGCTGCTGGTCATGGGCGCGGTGCTACTGACCGCGCTGCTGTTGCAGACCGTCCTGCTGCCAACGGTCGCCGGCTGGCGGCCCGACGTCGTGACGCTTACGGTCATCGCGTTCGCCCTCGCCGACGGCTCGGACACCGGCGCGCGCTACGGCTTCGTCGCGGGGCTCAGCGTCGACTTGCTGTCGGCTGGGAGCCAACTGGTGGGGTTGGGCGCCCTGGTGGCCGTGCTGGTCGGCTCAGGCGTCGGCGTGCTGCGCCCGTACGTCGGCGCCCGTGGCGGCGGTGACGTGGCCGTGGCCGTCGCCGCTGGGGCCATGGGCTTCGCCGTGCACGGCCTGACCGCACTGCTGCTGGATCTGGGCCAGTTCACCGGCGCCAACGTGCTGCGGGGCGCGACGGCCACGGCCCTGTGGAACGTGCTGCTCGGACCGGTGGTCATCCCGGTTGTGGCGCTGCTGTCGCGCCGCTTCGGCGCGCTTGATCGGCCGTCGTCGGCTCCGAGTTCCAGCGGACGTGCATGGTAGGGTCACAATCCTTGCCGGCCTCGCGAACCCCCGCTACCGAGGCGCAGCTCGAGAGCACGCGCCTTCGCCTGACCTTCCTGAGCCTGTTGGTGGTCAGCCTGTTCCTCCTGCTCTTCGCCAGGCTGTGGTTCCTCCAGGTCATGGCCGGTGACCGCTACGCCAATCTGGCGGAGGGCAACGCGGTGCGGACGCTGTCGGTCACCGCTCCCCGCGGCAACCTGCTGGACCGCAACGGCAAGCGCATCGTCGGTAACCGCTACGCGATGGTGGTGTCGGTGGAGCCCTCGGAGATGGGGAAGCGGGCCGGCGAGGTTCTCGCCGACCTGGCAGACCTGCTCGGCATGTCGCTGAAACAGGTCCGCCGCGAGATCTCGGCGTCCCAGGTCAGCCCGTTCCGGCCCAAGCCGATCGCGGTCGACGTGCCCTCCGACATCGTGTTCTACCTGCACGAGAACGCCTCCAGCCGATTCCCGGGGGTATACGCCGAGTCCATGCCCGTGCGCGCGTATCCGCACCGCAGCACCGCCGCCCACGCCGTTGGCTACGTCGGCCAGATCAGCCAGAGCGAGCTGGAGCAGCCCGAGTACGCCGAGTACCGCGCGGGTGACGTCATCGGCTGGGCAGGTCTGGAGCGGACCTACGAAGCCGAGCTGCAAGGTCAGGAGGGCCTGCGCAGGCTGGAGGTCAACGCCAAGGGCGACGTGCTGCGAGAGCTCGACGACGTGCAGCCGACACCGGGCTCGGACCTGCGCACGACCCTGGACCTACCGATCCAGCAGCTCACCGAGAAGTCGCTGTTCGAGGGAATCGTCAACGCGCGCTCGGTGCCCGACACCGGCAGCGGCCCAGGGCGTGGGGGCACGTACAAAGCGCCCGCCGGTGCCGCGGTCGTGCTCGACCCCGACAACGGCGAGGTCATCGCGATGGCCTCCTATCCCGACTACCGCCCTGAGAAGTTCGTCGGTGGCGTCGACTCGCGCTACTGGCGCAAGCTGCAGAACCCGCGCAACGACTTCCCGCTCATCAATCGTGTCGCGCAGTCCAGCTACCCGCCTGGGTCGGTGTTCAAGGTCGTGTCGGCCGCGGCCGCGCTGTCGAACGGCTATGTGACGCCGCGCACCACGGTGGCGTGCCCCGGTTCTTGGGACTGGAACGGGCAGATCTTCCGCAACTGGAACACCGCCGACTCGGGTTTCATGACCATCGAGCAGGCGTTGCAGTATTCCTGTGACACCGTGTTCTACGAGCTGGCCCGGCGCATGTGGACCGACGAGCAGCTGGAAGGAGACCAGCTGCGAGAGCGGCTGTCGTCGCAAGCCAAGGCGTGGGGCTTCGGCGCGTTGACGGGGTTGGACCTGCCCAGCGAACGCGCTGGCGTTGTGCCCGGCCGCAAGTGGAAGCAGCAGTTCTGGGAGGACAACCGCCGCAGCTACTGCACCCAGGCCAAGCAGGCGCCCGACGACAGCGACGCCAAGGCCCTGTTCGACGACCTGTGCCAATACGGCAACACCTGGCGCGGCGGCGACTCGGTGAACATGTCGATCGGTCAGGGTGACGTGCAGACCACGCCATTGCAGATCGCCAACGGCTTCGCCGCGATCGCCAACGGTGGCACGCTGTACCAGCCACATCTGGCCAAAGCCTTCATCCGGCCGAACGGGTCGGTACGCCAGGTCGAGCCCAAGGTCCTCGCGAAGCTGCCCATCAGCGCCAAGCACCTCGACGTCATCGCCGGAGGGCTGGAGAAGGTGGCGGCCGAAGGCACCGCGGCGGGCACCTTCGGCGACTTCGGGGTCAAGGTGGCCGGCAAGACCGGCACGGCCGAGTTCAAGCCGAAGCAGCCGTTCGCGTGGTTCGCCGCCTACGCGCCAGCCGACGATCCCGAGTACGTGGTGGTCACCATGGTCGAGGAGGGCGGCGGCGGCAGCGTCAACGCCGCTCCCATCGCGCGCCGGATCCTGGAGGGCCTGCTGGGGCTGGACACCACCGAGATCGAAGCCGGGTTGGCGACCGACTGATGCGACTGACAAGCGGGCGAGGGCAACCATGAACCAGGTCGCCTGGGGCGGTGACCGTTCGGGGCGCCTCGCCCGCGAGTCGGTGGCCCGCCAGTGGTCGGCCGCCTACGCGCCAGCCCGGCACGTCGACGCGGTGCTGATCCTGACCGTGTTGGCGCTGTCGGCCTTCGGGCTGCTGATGATCTATTCGGCGACCTTCCACCGTCTGGAACGCCAGGGCATCGACGCGATGTTCTACGTCAACCGCCAGCTGGTGTCGGCGGGGATCGGGCTGGTGGGCATGGCCGCGGTGACGCTGTTCGACTACCGCTCGTATCGCGCCTGGTCGCCGCTGCTGTACGTGGGATCGCTGCTGCTGCTGGCCTACGTGTTGTTCAACGGCACGGTCATCAACGGCTCGCAGGCCTGGCTGGTCATCGGCGCCTTCCAATTCCAGCCGTCGGAGCTGGCGAAGGTGGCGCTCATCGTCATGCTGGCGGCGCTGTTCTCCGAACGCCGGGAGTCGGCGCTCGGCTTGCGGGCGTTGGTCGAGGCCCTTGGCATCGCGGCCGCGCCGATCCTGCTGATCCTCGCCCAGCCCGACTTCGGCACCTTCCTGGTGTTCGTGGCCATCGTCTACGGTGTGCTGCTGCTGGCACGGGTGCGGGTGCGGTTCATGATCGCCCTCACCGTCATCGGCCTGCTGGCCTTCGTAGCCGTGCTGCAGTCGGGAGCCCTGGCCGACTATCAGGTCGACCGGCTCACGTCGTTCATCAATCCGGAGGAGGCGGACCCGCGCGGTGCGGCCTACAACGTCAACCAGGCTCAGATCGCGGTCGGTTCCGGCAGGCTCGCCGGTCAGGGCCTGTTTTCGGGCTCGCAGACCAAGTTGTCCTACGTCCCGGAGAACCAGACCGACTTCATCTTCACAGTGGTGGGCGAGGAGCTGGGCTTCCTCGGCTCGGTGCTGATGCTCATCGGGTTCGTCGTGGTGCTGTGGCGGGCGATCCGGATCGCTGCGCTGTCCCGCGACACCTTCGGGACGCTGCTGGCGGGCGGTGTCGTCGCCGTGTTCGGCTTCCAGGTCTTCATCAACGTCGGGATGGCCATCGGCATCATGCCCGTCACCGGGCTGCCGCTGCCGT
>JALZLF010000162.1 GCA_030858865.1 Actinomycetota bacterium
TTGCTGCCACGCGGCACCCTCTTCGGCCGCCGCCCGCTCGGTCGGCACCACCTCTTCGGGGGCAAGCGACGCTCCGCGATCCGTACGGGTGAATCGCACGAACTGGTCGAGCCGTCGGTCGATGACGCCCCGCAGGTCGCCGGCGATACCGACCGGCCACGTGGCCGGGGTCGGCCGCAGGCCAATCTTGGCCTCGATCTCGTCGAGCAACTCCAGCGGCTCACGGCCGGGTCGGTCGTACTTGTTCAGGAACGTCAGCACGGGCAAGCGGCGGCTGCGGCACACCTCGAACAGTTTGAGCGTCTGGGCCTCGATGCCCTTGGCGGTGTCGAGCACCATCACCACCGCGTCGACTCCCGCGAGCACCCGGTAGGTGTCCTCAGAGAAGTCTTTGTGGCCTGGCGTGTCGAGCAGGTTGACGATGTGATCGCGGTACGGGAACTGCAGCACCGTCGAGCTGATCGAGATGCCGCGCTGGCGCTCGAGTTCCATCCAGTCGGACGTAGCCGACCGCCGCCCCTCGCGGGCCTTCACGGCGCCGGCCCGCTGAACGGCACCGGCGTAGAGCAGGAACTTCTCGGTCAGCGTCGTCTTGCCGGCGTCGGGATGGCTGATGATGGCGAAGGTGCGGCGCGTCGCGATCTCGCGCTGCAAGGCGGTGTCCATGGTCGCCACGGTAGTGGCCACAGCCGCGGCCGGCCGCATCCGTGTTGGACCATCCCAGGGCGGCCGTCGGTCTCTATCGTGTGGGGATGGAGCAGGGTTCACGACGGGCGCAGGATCCGGGCGTTCCCAGCCGGGTCGCGGCCGGCCTCGCCGCGATGGCGATCGTGGCGGCGGTCGGTGCGCTGCTACGCATATCCGGTCCCGCAACGTTGGCCACGCCGTCGCCAGAGCCGGAGGCCGAGGTCGCGGCGACCGAGGCAGACGTGGCCTCCGGCGGCCTGCCGGTGCTGTGGAAACCGACTGGCACCAGACTATGGCTGACCAGCGACGCGACGCTGACGATGGTCGACGTCGACGCGGGGCGGGACACCACCGTCGAGCTCGACGAGCTGGCCGCCGACGATTCGCCCTACCGTCTCGAGGCTCGGGGCCAGACGCTGGTGTTCCACGGCGACCAGGGGACCTACGCGCAGCGCGCGGAGCTCGGCGCCGAGCCGCGCCTGCTCGGGCGCTCGTCGTACTTCCTGCCGTCGTCGCACCCGCAGCGGGTGTGGCTGGTGACGTGGCGCAAGGAGCCGACCGGGCGGCTGGCGGCAGTCCAGGAGGTGACCGCCGGCGGGACGCCCACGTCAGCGGCCGTCCTCTCCCCTCAGGGCGGGCGGCCGTCCATGGCGCTGGACAGCGGGCTGGTGTTGCGGACCCCCAGGGGGCTGCAGGTCTGGGATCCCGCCGCGGGCCGTTTCGTGCCGGTCTCGGGCCAGTTCACGCGCACCGGCGAGGCGTCGTCCACGCTGCCCGGGCGCTTCCCGGTGGCCGCGTCCGGGAACCTGCTGGCCTGGTGCCGCCTGCATTGCCTCACGCTGCGTCTGGCCGACCTCGGGACCGGGGAGCGCTTCGTGGGGGCACCGGCCGGTACCAACGGCTTCGGCGGTTCCCGTGGCGCGTTCTCGCCGGACGGTCGCTGGCTGGCCTTGCCGGCCGTGCCCGCCGATGGGCTGGCGGACAGCGACATCGCCCTCGCGCTGGTCGACGTCGCGGCCGGCACCGCCAGCCTGGTGCCCGGCGGCGGGATGCACGGCGAACGGCTGGCCTGGTCGCCGTCGGGGGACTGGGTGTTCTTCCAGCCGAGGGCCGGCGAGCTGGCCGCGTACCGGCCGGGAGACGGCAGTGCCATGGCGGTGCCCGTGGAGGTTGGCGGGTTCTTCGGCATCGCCGCGACCCGTTGACCAGCCCCGGATCGGTCGAGCCTCAGCTGGTGGTGGCCGAGGCGGCGAGGCGTGAGTGGCACAGCCGGTGCAGCATCACCGCGGCGCCCACGATCAGCACCACGTCGCCGAGGCTGAAGACGTTGGCCAGCGGCAGCGGCGCCGGGATCGCGAACACGTCACCCAGCCATGCCAGACGGGCGTCGGGCACTGCGGCGGAGTTGACGAAGTGCCCAGGCCCGGCGCGCCCCGCCGCCGCCAGAGCGTCCGGCGCCGCCGGCATCACGCCGTCGTTGGCGCCGATCGCCGCGAGGTTGAGCAGGCCTCCAACACCGGTCAGCACCAGCCCCGGCACATGGCGGTTGAGGATCAGGAACGCCACCGCCATGGCATAGGACCCAAGATGGGCCACAGCCATGGCGGCGGGTGGCGCGGCGGCGGGAACGAGGCTGATGATCGCGACCTGTAGCGCCAGCGCGCCGAGCACGAGCCAGGCGGCGCGCAGCTGCAGGCGGGACAGTCGCGACAGGTGGCCGCCGGCAAGCGGCACGGTGCACGCGGCGATCGCGAAGCCGACCAGCATGATCATCAGGCCACCCCGGTGCGGCGGGCGACGAACTCGAAGCCGTCGGCCTGCTCCATGACCGTCAGGCGCTCGACGAGGTCGCCGGCAGTCATGGGGCGACCGATGAAGTAACCCTGCACGACATGGCAACCCAGGTCGGCGAGCAGCCGCCAGGTCTCGGCGTTCTCGACTCCCTCGGCGACGGTGCGCATCCCCAGGTTGTGGGCCAGTTCCAGGATGGAGCGGACGATGGTGGCGTCACCCGCGTTCGTGGCCATGGTGCCGACGAACGATCGGTCGATCTTGATCACATGCACGGGCAGGTCGCGCAGGTTGGCCAGCGACGAGTAGCCGGTTCCGAAGTCGTCGATGGCCAGCGTCACCCCGAGGTCGCGCAGCTCCGACAGCACGGTCATGCTGCGGGTGGGGTCGGCCATGACGGTGTTCTCGGTGATCTCCAGCTCCAACCAGGCGGCATCCAGGCCCACCTTGTCCAGCGCCAGTGCGACCATTCGAGGGAAGCGCAAGTCGTGCAGGTTGCCGGCGGACAGGTTCACGGCGACGGACAGCTGCAAGCCGTCGCGGTGCCACTGGGCGCACTGCGCGAGGGCCTTGTGCAGCACGAATTCGGTGATCGGACCCGCCAGATCGGTGTGCTCGGCCAGCTCGATGAAGTCGCCGGGCGGGATCAGACCGTGGCTGGGATGCTCCCAGCGCAGCAGTGCCTCGACGCCGACGACCTTGCGGTCGCTCAGCGTCACCTTAGGCTGGTAGTTGAGGATCAGCTCGTTGTGGTCGATGCCGCGCTGCAGCTCCGACAGCAGGCCCAAGCGGCCATGACCCAGCCGGTCCCGGGTGTGGTTGTGATAGGCCACCACCCCACCCCCGGCGTGCTTGGCGGTGTACATCGCGACGTCGGCGTGCTGGGCGAGCGCCTGCGGATCGTCGCCGTGGTCGGGATACAGCGCGATGCCGAAGCTGCCGCCCAAGGTGACGGAGAAGCCGTCAATGAAGCAGGGCTGCTCGACGAGGTGGCGCAGCGAACTGGCGGCAGCGTGCACGGCGGCGTCGTCGCCGACGTTGCGCAGCAGGAGCGCGAACTCGTCACCGCCGAGTCGGGCCACCATGTCCGAGCCACGCACCGCGTCGGAGAGCCGCTGGCCGAGGACCTGCAGCACCCGGTCGCCGATGTGGTGGCCCAGCCGGTCGTTGATGCCTTTGAAGCCGTCCAGGTCCATGAGGATGACGGCGGCGCGGCGGTTGCGGCGGCGGGCGTCGCTCAGCGCGCCGCCGACCTGGTCGTCGAACAGGCGGCGGTTGGGCAACCCCGTCAACGCGTCGTGCAGCGCTTCGTGCTGGCGGGACAATGCCAGGCGAGCGCTGTTGTAGACGGCATAGGAGGTGACCAGCAGCAGGGGGACCAAGAGCAGGCTGCGCTGGGTGATGGCCACGAAGATCGGCGCGATCGCCAGCAACATCCCGTCGGTGGAGGCGTTGACCCCGATGGTCCGCTGCAAAGTCGGCCAGACGGGCATCTGCTGGTACAGCGCGAGGACCAGGCAGGTCAGCACGCTGTTGGTCAGAAAGATCGCCGCGCCCGCCACGGCCATGCCGCCGACGTACCCGACGGTGAGGGTCTCGCCGCTGATCAGCGCCTCGCGATAGGGCAGGACGTTCAGGACGAGCGCTCCGCACCCAAGCGACAGGGAGACCTGCGAAGCGTTGAACAGCGCTCGGCTGAGCGGCTTGCGTTGGGTTAGATCACCCAGGAGGCTCGCCGCGCCCATGCACAGGATCGCCGCGTTGGACGGGCTGAGCAGGAGCAGCGCGCAGGCATAGGCCCACGAGGCCGTGACCTCACCGCCTTCCTGGCGCCGCAGCCACTTGACCGGCCGCAGCTCGAGCAGGGTCAGCAGGACGGCGAAGGTCCAGAAGGCCGCGGGGTAGGGGCCGGCGATCAGTCGCAGATCCTCGGTCAGCACCACCCAGATCGCGAGGCCGATGCCGGCGGCGATGACGGTCCAGACGTAGGTCCACAGGCGCACGCTGTCGTCTGTCGCCCTGCGGAGTGCGCGCATCATCTGACCGACCGATCCCAGAAAAGTGGCCGGCGCCCCGACCAGGTCGAGGCGCCGGCCGGTTGGGCTAACCCCACTTAACGGGTGCGCCCAGGACCGCCACGAAGGCGGCCAGCGAAGCGAGCACCGTGCTGGAGTACATCTTGCGGCGCATGAGCATCACCACTTCCTCGGGGCCGCGACGACGGACATCAATCCGACCAGCGCCCCCATCGACAGGTAGGTCTTGTGGTACATGGCTTGCATCGGTTGTTCCTTTGCTTCGGTTCGAGTGGGCCCGTTGCCGATGGTGTCGACGCCCCGGGTCCCGTACTGAAAGTAATCTCGTCACGACAGTGGGTTCTCCCCATGCGCCGTTGGGATGGTTTCACTACCCCCGTGTTGACTACGGCGGGGTAGCCCATCGTGGTCTGGCTCCCTGGCAACTTGGACGTCAGATCGTCGAACACGGCAGCCGCGCGATCCCGACGAGGCAAGCCGTCGAGCTCCTCGGAGGGATCACCGCCGTCTCCTCGGAACAGCCTCCTGGCGGGCCGGCTCAGGTGTCGTTTGCTCGGCGTACGGCGAACAGGGTCTTCGGATTCTGCAGAGCTGCCGGTGGGTCGACCGCGCTGCGGAGCAGCCGCGCGTGCCATCGCACCGGTCGTTGGTGGCAAGCGCCGAGTTCTCCGTTGAAGATGTAGGGGCCGGTCACCTCGCCCACCAGCAGGGCGTCTCCGCCCTCGATCGGGATCGCGACGGAGTCGCCGATCTCGATGTCGTTGATGAACGCGTCGAGTTGCCGTAGGTCCTTGCCCGTGCGTCGCCGGGGCGCCCGTTCGGCCAGCAGCTGTCGCAGCCCCGCCAGGTCGCGCCCGTTGGCGTCGACGTCGATACCGCAGGATGCGTCCAGGCCCACGCGACCCAGCTCGAGGAACGCCCCAAGGGTTACCGGGCTGCTGGGACGCACGACCCACAGCCGTGATCCGTCGATGCAAGGGGCTGTTCGCGGCGCTGGCTCAGCCGGCGGCCACCAGTACGCAAGGTCGTCGGGCACGTCGGGAAAGCAGGGCCGGTAGTGCCCCGGGTCCTTGCGCAGCAGCGCCGAGCGGTGACTGCGGTGCAGCCGCTCGTCGCCGAACCAGCTCGGCAGCAGACCCCGGCGGCGCAGCTCCTCCTGATCCCAGTCCCGTGCCTGGGGCGCGAACTCGCGGATGTTGTCCAAGGTCGAGTCGGCATGCCCGCGCTTGCGCCACTCGGCGACGCAGGAGCTGCCGTACACCACCAGGGCGGGGGTGTGGCCTCGCCACATCCCGACGGCGGGGTGGGTGGCCCAGCCGTAGTTCGGCAGCTCCAGGGCGCGCAGCACCTGTAGGCTCTCGACCCGCTGCTTGCCGAGGCGTGCGGTGTCGAGCACCGCTGCGCTGCGGCGGAAGTCGGGATAGGGCAGGAACGTCTGCACGGCCTCCAGGCTCACCGCCTGGCGCGCGACCAAACGACAGCCGCGATGGGGCGTGACCCCGTGTACGGCGATGTGACGCGCGTGAAGGCGCCGGTCTATCCTTCCGGCGTTCGCGAGGTCGCTCCTGGCTTCGAAGAGCAGCACCATCGCCGGGGTAGCTCAGTCGGCAGAGCGGCTCACTCGTAATGAGCAGGTCCGGGGTTCGATTCCCCGCCCCGGCTCCACCCGTGCCCACCAGCG
>JALZLF010000010.1 GCA_030858865.1 Actinomycetota bacterium
TCGCGGCGCTGGTGTACTTCATCGACCACATCACCACGGAGATCCGCGTCGACACCATGATGTCCGACGTCGAGGCGGACACGCTGGGGACCATCGACCGCATCCACCCCGCAGACCCCGAGCACGACCAGACCGGTCCGGCACCGGCGTCGCGGCCACCCGTGGGCGCGGTGGCGGTGCCGGCCCTGCGCTCGGGGTTCCTCGCGGCGGTGTCGCCGCAGCCGTTGGTGGTGCTGGGCGCCGAGCAGGACCTGGTGTTCGAGTTCGATCCGCGCGTGGGCGACGCCGTCATCCAGGGCGGCCCGTTGGCGTGGTGCTGGCCGGCCGGCGGCAGCGGAACACGGCCGGATGCCGCTGACCTTGTCGACGCGGTCCATGCTGCGGCGACCATCGCCTTCGAGCGCACGCTGCAGGAGGACGTCGGGTACGGCCTGCGCCAGCTGGTAGACATCGCGGTCAAGGCCCTGTCGCCGGGGGTCAACGACCCGACCACCGCGGTCCACTCGCTGGGACGCTTGTCGGCGCTGCTGCGGCGGCTGGCACAGCGCCCGGTCGAGCCGCTCGTCGGCCGCGATGACGATGGCACGGTTCGGGTCGTGGTTCGCCGGCGCGAGTTCGACGCGCTGCTGTCGGGAGTGTGCGGAGAGATCCGCCGCTACGGCTGCGCTGAGCCGACGGTCATGACATCGCTGCTGCAGTTGCTGCGAGATGTCGGCGACGGCGCCTGCGACCAGCGTCGGCGCGAGGCCGTGCGGACCGAGATTGAGCTGGTGACGCGAGCAGCCGCCCGGTCGGTGGATGAGCCTGCTGATCTCGCCGAAGTCACCGCCGCGGCGGACACCGCTCGCCGCGCCGTCGATGGTGATCGGCTGCCCGGCCCCCGCTGACCGTTACTGCAGCGGGAACGGCGGCTGCAGCCACCAGGGCCGGTCGTCGACGGTGACCTCGGTGACCCACTTGACCCACCAGAAGCCCCGCCGCCCGGGCGCGACCAGCCGCAGCGGCGCGCCGTGACCGGCTGACAGGGGGCTGCCCGCGACGTCGGTGGCCAGCAGCAGGTGCGGCAGATCGCGCAGCGGGAACCGGCGGGTGTAGCCGGTGGCGGAGCGCACAGCCACGCTGCGCGCATCACCTGTGTCGCCGACGAGCCGGTCGAGGCGGGTGCCCGCCCACTCCTGAACGGCGAACCAGCCGCCGGTGCAGTCAAGCGTGGCGGTGACCAGGTCGCCTGGTCGCCGAAGCTGCGTCAAGGTGAAGGTGCTCGCGGCGCCGGCAACCGCGAGGCGCAGCCGGTAGTCGGCCGGATCGATGCTGGGCACGGCGTCGGCGATCCACTGGGTGACCGGCATCCGCTCGGGGTCGCCTGTCCCTGCCTCGTGGGACCCGGTCTGGCGTCGCTGCGCTCCCGGCAGCCCTCCGGCGGTCACGATGCCCTCGGTCGCCACCACGACGACCGCGCCACCACCGACCACCCCGCCCGCCTTCAGCAGCGTTCGCCGAGACCAGTCGGTGCGGCGTGGCGTCGCCGGTCTGGTCGAGACGTGGCGGACGCCCAGAGGGATGGCGAGCAGCGCCGCGCCGACGTGGACCAGCAGCAGCCGCAAACCGCCGACGGCCACCCAGCCGGCGGCGTGCGCCACGCCCGTGGCGACCGTCAGCAGGATCAGCACGCCGAAGGCGATCGAATCGGCCTTGCCGCCGCGAGGCCGGCGCAGCCCGCGTCGGACGATCACCGACTTGGCGGGCGACAGGATCACCAGCGCCAGGCCGGCGACGGCGTGAGCGGCCACAACGACCTGCGCCGCCCCCGGAGTGCCGGTGGCGTAGGCCGCGGTACCCGTAGCAAGAGCCGCCAGCAGCAGCGCCAGCAGCCCGAGGTTGGTCCGGCGGCCGGCCATCCGCCCAGACTAGCGAGGCGGACGGCCGGTCCTGCCGGCCTTGCCGTGCCTACGGCATCGCCGGATAGGCCCCGCGGGGCTACGGGGCGGAGAAGACCTCCACCTCCACCCCACCGCGGCGCAGGTCGCCGGGGATGGCCTTGGCGAACGGGTGCTCATCGGCCGACAGCCCACGCGGGTTGGCGACGGTGAACGCCACCTTGCCGGGCGACCGGTGACGCTGCACCGCCGGGCCGTAGCCCGACAGCACCGCCTCGGCGGCAGCCGCGTCCGACGGCGCCACCGACACCCGGATGGCCTCGGGTTGGCGGTCCAGGCTGCGCGCCTGCGCGGCGGCGGCACGCCGTGCGGCGGCACCGCTGCGAACGGTCGTCGCGGCGGCCGGGTCGTCGCCGAAGATGGCGTTGAACAGCAGCGTCTGCGTGCCGTCGGTGAAGCCACGGAAGTTGGGCTCCGTGGCGAACACGATGCTGCGACCGTCGCCGATCGGCTCGTCGACCACCGCCGCTGTCTCCCCGAGCTCCTCCTCGCCGTCGGCGAAGCCCGACACGAAGAAGTCGTCGGGGTCGGCAGGCGGGTAGGTCACGACCGCCTGTCCAGGCTCGGCGGCACGCATCACCAGGTCGTAGGCGTAGAAGTTCCACACGTCGTCGCCGACACCGGCGGCCAGTGGACTGGCGTCGTCCACGCGGCTGTGGAACAAGCTGCCAGGCACATCCGAGGTCGGTTCACGCAGGTCCACCGCAGTGACGCGCGCCAGCGCGGCGAGCTCGGTGCCGCCACGCCAGCCGACGTAGCGGCCGCCGCCCTCCACCCAGTCGCGGATCGCTCCAAGGCCGTTGACCCCGAGATCGCCCAGCGCGTCGACAGCGGGACCGTTGGGCACCAGCAGCACGTCGATGTCGTCGAGGGCGCCGTCGCGGATGCCGGCGGCGTCGGTGTCGACGAAGTCGGCACCCCAGCGCTCGGTCAGCAGCCAGCGCAGCCATCCCGACGACTCGATCGCCGACGAGCTCTCCAGCGACAGCTGGAACACCCCGATGCGCGGCCCGTCGTCGGGCACCGCCGGTGGGTCGGGTTCTGCCATCCGAGGGACGCGCTGCCACGAAGGCCGCAGCAGGGCGCCGGAGCGCCCACCGTCGATGTCGCCGAGCAACGGCAGGCTCCAGGCCGTCACGTCGTAGAAGTAGGGGAACGGCGTATAGGTGTCCTCGTTGAGCATCGCCTGCACCCAGTGCTTCTGACGCTGGGCCATCGGGATCCAGTAGCTGCCAGTCGGCAGCGTCTCGGACCGCGCGTCCTCGGCGTACGGGCGGTAATCCGGCACCTGTAGCGGGGCCGTCAGCTGCCGCACGCGCACGTCCATGCGCTGCAGCCGCCGGATCGTACGCTGCACCTCTGCGGCGCGGTCGGGGTCGTCGTTGCGCAGGAAGTAGTGGCGGACCCGTTCGTCGGGCACCTGGGTGACGACCTCGTTGCCAGGGTTGATGATCTCGTTGGGCTCGAGCTGGCCGGCGCGGCCCTGGAAGAACGCTTCCGCGTAGGCCTGATACCAGCCGGTGAGGATGGATTCCTTGTTGCGCGCCGCGGCCGACAGCGACGTCCATTGCGTCAAGTACTGCTCGTAGACCCGTTCGGACGCCGGGTCTTCATTGTTCTTTTCGAACGTCATGCCAGCGGCGATGAAACCTGTTGACGGCACGGTGTCGCCGTAGCCCATGTAGAACAGGTCATAGATGCTGCGGTTGAAGAACGGGATGCCCTGACGGTCGAACTCCGCGGCCATCTCGGCGCCGTACAGGTTGTTGATCCAGTCCACCGACTCGGCGGTGATCTCGTGGTAGACGGGGTCGGCGTTGGGCGGGAAGAAGTAGTCGTCGGCGCCCATCTCGTGGGCGTCGATGAACAGCACCGGGGGGTACCGACGCAGCAGCTCGATCTTGCCGTCGGTCTCCGGCTGCGTGCGGGCGAACCAGTCGCGGTTCATGTCGAAGCCGTAGGCGTTGCGACGGGTGTCGGCTTCCCTGCCGTCGGGGTTCTGGACGGGCAGCAGGACGACGATGGCATTGTCGAGGATGCGCCGGGCGGCGCAGTCGGAGCGGTCCGCCAGCTCGTACAGCACCCGCAGCGACGCGTCGGTGCCGCTCTCCTCGCCGCCGTGGACGTTGCTGGCCACCCACAGGATCGCGGGGGTGCGCCGGACGATGCGTGCGGCCCGGTCCGGTGACGTGGTCGGCGAGCGCAGCGCGCGGACGTCCTCGCGGATGGAGGCCAGCCGGGAGATTGTGACGTTGCGGGACCGACCGACGATCGCGTACCGCAACGGCCTGCCCTGCTGGCTGTGGCCGGCGGTGCCCGTGATCACACGGGTGCTCGCGTCGTCGACGGCCTGCAGGTAGGCGTCGGACTCGGCGGTGGTGACGTCACGGCTGCCGAGCTCGACACCGATCGCTTCCGAGGCGGTCGGGACCGTGCCGCGGAAGCGCGGTTCGGTGGTGAACGGGTCGCAGGCCCGAGCTTGGGCCGCGACGGTCGCGGTCGGCAGCAGTGTGGCGGACAACGCCAGCGCGGTGAGCAGGGAAACCAGGAAGCGAGGACGCATGCGGGCTCCGAACCGATAGCACCGCCGGCAGCGGCGGGGGATGGGGGATAGCCAGGCTGGGGGATGCGGGTCGTCCCTCCAAGCAGGCGATCCGCCCCTTGCCTACCCCTGTGGGCGTATTTCCCGAGATCCGCTCCGGGCCCGAGGGACCAGCCACAGCGTGGCCAGCGGCGGCAGCGTCACCTGCGCCGAGGCTGGCATGCCGTGCTCGGCCACCTCCTCGGCGGTGACCGACCCGAGGTTGCCGACACCCGAGCCGCCGTACACGTCGGCGTCGGTGTTGAGCGCCTCGTCGTAGGTTCCGGCCTGTGGCATGCCGATGCGCAACGCGCGGGGCAGCAGGGACAGGTTGCACAGGCACACCAGCGATGACCCGTCGTTGCCGCGCCGAACGAACGACAGCACGTTCGCGTCGGCGTTGTTCGCGTCGATCCACTCGAACCCGGACGGCTCGTCGTCACGCTGCCATAGCGCGGGACGGGCTCGGTAGACGGCGTTGAGGTCGCCGACCAGTCGCTGCAGTCCGGCGTGGTCGGGTTCACCCAGCAGATGCCAGTCCAGCTCGCGGACCTCCGACCACTCGCGCCACTGTCCGAACTCGCAACCCATGAACAGCAGCTGCTTGCCGGGATGCGCCCACATCCAGCCGTACAGCGCCCGCAGGTTGGCGAACTTCTGCCAGCGGTCGCCGGCCATCTTGTCCAGCAGGCTGCGCTTGCCGTGCACGACCTCGTCATGCGACAGCGGCAGGACGTAGTTCTCGCTCCAGGCGTACATCAGGCCGAAGGTCAGCTCGCTGTGGTGGTAGCGGCGGTGGATCGGGTCGTGGGAGAAGTACGACAGCGTGTCGTGCATCCAGCCCATGTTCCACTTGAAGCCGAAGCCGAGGCCGCCCAGGTACGCCGGGCGCGACACGCCGGGCCAGGCGGTGGACTCCTCGGCGACGGTGATCACGTCCGGGTTGCGCCCGTAGACCACCGCGTTGAGCTGGGACAGGAACCGCACCGCCTCGAGGTTCTCGCGCCCGCCGTGCTCGTTGGGCAGCCACTCGCCTTCCTCGCGCGAGTAGTCCAGGTACAGCATCGACGCGACGGCGTCCACGCGCAGCCCGTCGACGTGCAGCTCTTCCAGCCAGAACAACGCGTTGGCGATCAGGAAGTTGCGGACCTCGTTGCGCCCGAAGTTGAACACCAGCGTGCCCCAGTCGGGGTGCTCGCCGCGGCGCGGGTCGACGTGCTCGTACAACGCGGTGCCGTCGAAGCGCGCCAGCGCCCACTCGTCTTTGGGGAAGTGTGCTGGCACCCAGTCGACCAGCACGCCGATGCCTCGCTGGTGCAGGTGGTCGACGAAGTAGCGGAAGTCGTCGGGATCGCCGAAACGAGCCGACGGCGCGAAGTAGCCCGTGACCTGGTAGCCCCAGGAGCCGCCGTACGGGTGCTCGGCCGGCGGCAGCAGCTCGACGTGGGTGAAGCCGAGGCCGCTGACGTAGTCGGCCAGCTCGTGGGCCAGCTCGCGGTAGCCCAGCGGCGTCCCGACGGCGACCGCGCCGGCGGTGTCGGGGCCGCGCTGGTGCCGCCAGGATCCGAGGTGGACCTCGTAGACCGACATCGGCTCGCGCAGCGGCATCGTCCTGCGGCGTTCGGCCAGCCAGCGTTCGTCCTGCCACTGGTGACGGGACTGGTGCACTCGGCTGGAGTTGCCGGGAGGCACCTCCGTGGCGAAGGCGTAGGGGTCCGCGCGGGTGACCAGCGTCCCCTGAGCGGTGACGACCTCGTACTTGTAGTAGGCGCCCGAGGCGACTCCGGGCACGAACAGCTCCCAGATCCCCGAGCCGTCGATCATGCTCATGGGCAGCAGGCGGCCGTCCCAGGAGTTGAAGTCGCCCACGACCCGGACGCTGCGGGCGTTGGGCGCCCAGACCGCGAAGCTGGCGCCGGCGATGCCGTCGCTGTCGGTGACATGTGCGCCCATCCGCCGCCACAGCTCCTCGTGGCTGCCCTCGCCGACCAGGTGCAGGTCGATCTCACCGAACACCGACTCACAGGCGTAGGCGTCGCGCAGCTCGAAAGCGTTGCCGTCGGCGTAGGCGACCGCCAGCCGGTAGTCGCGGGCGGTGACCGGCGCGTCGAGGTAGGCCTCGAACAGCCCGGCGTCGTGCGTGCGCTGGGCCCGCACACCTTCGCCGCCGTCGCGCAGCACCCGCACGTCGGTGGCGTCGGGACGCCAGGCGCGAACGACGCTGCCGCTGCCGGCGGGATGGCTGCCCAGCAGACGGTGGGGGTTGCGGTGCTCGCCGCGCACGAGCGCCGCGACCTGTTCATCCGGCGCCTTCCACGACGCCGTGGCGGGGGGCGCCGTCGCCGAGGGCGCCGGTTCGCGCCGGGGCGACGATGGTGCAGAAGCCACAACTGCTCCTCGTGTTTCGCCGGTTGTTGCGACCTACCCGCTGGGTCTTGGCTCAAGCAGCCGCCTGCCGGCACGACGGGCGCCGGCCAGCGGTCCTGCGGCGTCGCGATCACGTTCGCGATCGACCGAGGGCACGGCCTCGCCGGCGATCAGCCCGGCGGTGCTGGCGTGCCGCGCCGCCGCCGAGGTGTCAGCCACGGCGAGAAACGGCACGCCCGCTGCCTGTACTTGCGCGGCGATCACGGCCACCTCGGTGTCACGCGCGCGGGTGGTCACGTCGCGGATGTAGACGGCTCGCACGCGGCCCGGGAACTCCTCGACCACCCGGGCGTACACCTCGGGGTCGTGCTGCCCGCTGTCGCCGATGAGCACGGCGCCCAGCGTGGGATAGGTGGACAGGATCGCGCGGATGTGCGACAGCTTGTGCGGCAGGTGGCCGCCGGTCGGCGGGGCGTCGGCGTCCAGGCCCCAGGCGCGCAGCAGCAGCGGGCCCTCCAGGATCCCGTTGAGCCGCAAGAAGTCGCTGAGCAGGTCGTACAGGTTCCACGGGCTGGACGACACGTAGAAGACGGGGTTGGCCCGCTGCCCGTCGCGGCCGGCGTGCAGCGCGGCGTAGAAGGCGGACACGCCCTCGAACGGGGAGCGGGTGCGCGCGTTGTGCAGGAACGCCAGGCGCGCGGCCAGCAACAGGTTGGTCACGCCCGAGTGCAGGACGGTGTCGTCCAGATCGCTGATGACGACCACCTCAGCGCCCGCCGGCGGGACCAGCACCCTGGCGCACGCAGCGCCCGCCAGCCGCGCGGGGGTTTGACACAGCTCGACGTCGACCTCGTGCCATCCGGTCGCCGGCAGGGCCACCGGCGGGCTCAGGTCGAGTCGGAAGTAGCCTTCCGGATCGGTCGTGGCCGTCTCGGTCGCACCGCCGAGCCGGGCGACGACCTGGGCGTCGGGGATCGGTGCGGCCGTGAAGCGACGCAGCGAGTTGCCAAGGTTGCGCCAGACGCTGTCAGCCCCGGTGGACGGCGCCAGCCCGGAGCGCTCCAGCACCCGTCCCTTCAGGCCGACGGCCGTGGCCGTGCCGTAGCCACGGTAGGGGACTACCGCCAGCGGGCCGAGCCGGCCGCCGGCACGCCGGGCGGCAAGCAGCAACGCGCCGAGGCGCTGGTGCAGCAC